>NZ_DF978430.1:187227-194280 GCF_002897135.1 Nostoc cycadae WK-1
CCACTAAGTTGGTCGGTGAAGCTATTTTCGACGCATCTCAAGCATTTGGAAACAATCAAGCGGTATCTAATCCCCAGACACCAACACGAGATTTAACTTCCAACACTACTTTCGACTACCGGGCGCGTTTAAACTTATTAAGCAGCTTCACAGGTACAGATCAACTGCAAGTCCGGTTACAAGCTGGGAATATTGTCAACAACAGAAGCGTAACTGGTACAAGCCAAACCCGTTTGTCGTTTGCTGACCCGACTGATAACCAAGTTCAAGTTGATAAAATTAACTACGCTTTCAATTTGAGCGATTATATTCGGGTGAAAGTTGATGCTAACACTGGCGAGTTGTGGGAAAACGTCAACGTCTTCAACCCAGACTTTAGAAGTAGTGGTACAGGTGCAATTTCACGTTACGGACGTTTCAGCCCAATTTATCGTTTAGGCTCTGGCGGCGCTGGTTTAACAGTTACTCTTAACCCTAAAGGTGCTATTAGCTTAACCGGAGCTTATTTAGCTTCTAAAGCCAGTAACCCCAATGAAGGTTTTGGCTTGTTCAACGGTGATTATGCAGCTTTTGGACAAATAGAATTTAAACCCAGTAAAGCCTTGAATATTGGTCTCGCTTACGCCCATACTTATGACGGCGGGAGAGATAATGATACAGATCCGACTAACACCAATACGAACGCTATCAACTTTATAGGTGCTACAGGTAGTACATTTGCTGGTGCGCCCTTTGGTAGTGGTGTTGCTACCACAGGTAATCACTATGGTATCCAAGCAAGCTTTAAACCTAGTGATAAGTTGACGATTGGTGGTTGGGCTGGATACTCTAATGCTGTAGCTGAAACTGGCGCAAACAGAGGTAGAGATGCAGATGTAGTCTACTGGGCTGGAACCTTGGCGCTGAGAGACCTTGGTAAACAAGGTAACGTACTAGGTATCGTGTTTGGTCAGCCACCAACAGTGACAGAAAGTCCTGTTGCTAATCGTAGAGATGGACAAAGTACTTACCATCTAGAAGGTCTGTATAAAATCAAGGTCAGCAACAACATTCAAGTGACACCTGGTTTGCTGGTAATTTTCAACCCTGAAAACAACAGCAGAAACGATACTATTTACGTAGGGACATTACGTACAACTTTCACTTTCTAAAATCACACTTACGTGATATAATGAAAACAAGGTTTATGAGTATAATTCCTGAGAAAATAATCAGGAATTATGTTCATAAACTTTTGTTTGACGGTATGGTGTGAGTGAAAGCAAAATCATGAAAAATTCTTTCTGGAATGTTCTGAAAGTCAGTCCAGCAGTTTTAGCTGCGACCTTATTAGCTGCTAACAGCGCTTTAGCAGGAGAAGCTAACGAGCAAATCACAACTGTTAATCAGTTGTCTGCACAACCTGACAGCATGGGTCAAGTAACATCCGTTTCTCAATTTTCGGATGTACAGCCTACAGATTGGGCATTCCAAGCCTTACAGTCCTTAGTAGAACGTTACGGTTGTATTGCAGGTTATCCCAACGGTACATATCGCGGGAACCGGGCTTTAACTCGTTATGAGTTTGCTGCTGGTTTGAACGCTTGTTTAGACAGGGTTAACGAATTAATTGCTACAGCCACAGCTGATTTAGTTACCAAAGAAGACTTAGCCACATTACAGCGTTTACAAGAAGAATTTTCCGCCGAACTCGCAACTCTGCGTGGTCGGGTAGATGCGCTGGAAGCCCGGACATCTGAGTTAGAAGCAAATCAATTCTCCACTACCACTAAGTTGGTCGGTGAAGCTATTTTCACTGTAGCTGCACCCTTTGGTGGTGATAGAGCTGATACAGACACTGATCGCAACAACAACCGGAACCTAGACAGTAATGTGATTTTGGCTGATCGGGTGCGGTTGAACTTATATACCAGCTTTACAGGTTCAGATAGATTGCAAACTCGTTTGCAAGCTCGAAATCTCACCCAATTTGGCACTTCTGTTACTGGCACCAACATGACTCGCTTAGGTCATGATGGTGATAATAGTAATGAAGTTGAAGTTGATAAACTCAACTATGAATTTAACCTAGTAAGTGATGCAATCCGAGTCAAGGTTGATGCGTTTGGTGCGGAACTGTGGAATAACATCAACGTATTCAACCCAGACTTCAGAAGTAGTGGTACAGGTGCTTTGTCTCGCTACGGACGTTTCAGCCCAATTTATCGGGCATCCTCTCCTGGTGGTGCAGGTTTGACAGTGACTGTAAACCCCAAAGGGCCTATCAGCCTCACAGGTGCGTATCTTGCACCTAACGCTAGTGACCCTTCCCAAGGTAATGGCTTATTCAACGGATCTAATGCCTACTTTGGTCAAATAGACTTCAAACCAAGCAAACAGATCAACCTTGGTTTTGCCTACTCTCACACTTATCAAAATGATGGTGCTGATATTGATGTCAACCTGTTTGGTAGCCAAGGTAGTTCTCTTTCTAGCAGACCTTTCGGTAACATTGGTACCACAGCTAACAACTACAGTTTCATGGCTAACTTCCGCCCCACTGATAAAATTGGCGTTGGCGGTTGGGTAGGTTACACCGATGCACAAGCTGACGCTGGTACAACTTCCGGTGACGCAGAGATTTGGTACTGGGCGGCTAATTTATCTATCAAAGACCTGGGTAGAGAAGGTAACACTTTAGGTATCATTTTTGGTCAACCACCCAAAGTTACTGACCTGAATTTTGGTGGTAGAGCAAATACCGACAGAGATACTTCTTATCACTTAGAAGGTCTTTATAAAATCAAAGTCAGCGATAACATTTTAGTGACTCCTGGCTTGTTGGTAGTTTTCAATCCTGAACATAACGACAACAACGATACTATCTACGTCGGTACAATTCGTACCACCTTCTCGTTCTAGAATTTAGGTTTGGATGAGATGAGATAGATAAAAAAGCCCACTTTACGTGGGCTTTTTTATTGGGGAGGATCATCTTCTGGTTTAGCCAAATCCGATGGGGGTCGATCGCTACTCCAAGCCCACCATGCACAACCACAATGACATTTATAGAACTCTTGCCATTTGCGGCGGTGTTCTTCTGAGATCACAGGCGATCGCCGATTGATCCAAACTTGTAATGCTTCTCGACTACTAGAATGGCAAGTAGGACAGCAAAATTCATAAGAGTGAACTGCCTCAGATGTCCATTCAGGTGGGATGGGAGCAAAAGCGTCCATGTAATTTAAAATTTAATCTCAGCAGGCAGCATATCAGCCCGAATTAATATAGATCTGTTTATCTAGATATTTTCATAAATACGTCTGTTTTTTTACAACTCTTAATTTCTGTAAAGGACGAGATACCCGAATTCTTTGAGAAGTCGGGTATCTGAACCTCTCAATTTTTCAGAACAACGAACCACATAGACGCGTAAGCGGCTTCTCGCAGAGTAGGGCGCAAAGAACACAAAGATGGAACCAAATGCGGAAATTCGTCGGTTATTAGATGTGATGCCGGCTTCTGGGAGAATGACGACCAAAATAGTCAGTAAACCACAGCAAGCCAAGGTCATTGATGCTACTTTTCCCTTGCCTTGGAATCAAGATAGACCGATATACATTAATTTTGACTTATGGGGGCGCTTAACCAAACCACAACGAGATTTGCTGCTGTTGCAGAAGGTTAGCTGGTTAATTGGGGTGAAATGGTTTAAACCAAATATTGATCAAGGTGTCGTGCTGCTGGGATTGTTGGCTGGATTAATTGAATCGTCGCAGTCAGATGCAGTTGGTGTGGCGGTGGCTGGGGGATTAAGTGCGATCGCCGCTTTGCGTATTTGGCGTAGTAACAAATCATCAGAGTCGGAGTTAAATGCTGATATAGCAGCCATTAAAGTAGCCCAACGTCGGGGTTATTTAGAAGCTGAAGCGTCGCAACATTTACTATCTGCAATTGAAGCCGTAGCCAAAATAGAAGGAGGTTCTGGGTTAAATTTTACGGAGTTAATTCGCTGTCAAAATTTACGGGCGATCGCAGGTTTATCATCTGTGGGTGTACCAGAGTTTTTCAATGCAGAGTAGCGCTAAGGTAAGCGGAGGGAAAGAACTGACTATTGACAATGATAAATTTTGTACTCGTAGCCGTTGACTGCTGGTAGAGATTTAGTTTCAGCAAGACATTTTTCTGTTTCTGCTGCTGTGGGGGCGCGGAAATTTACTAACCACAAATCAAAAGGTTTTGGCAGAGTTTTTAAAATATTATTGAGGGTATTTGTAGAAGTATTTGGGTTTTGGTCTTGATGTGCAAGGACAAACTGGAGTGATGCTGATGGCGTATTTTGAATTTTCCACTCTCTAGCAATACCCATCATTTCACCCATTTGAACATGGGTAATTTGAGTAGTTGCAATCACGACTGGAACTTGAGATGTTTGTCTGATAAGTTGTAAAAATAAATCAGGGCGATAGTATTTTTGATAGCCTAAATTACAAATCACAGTTACTGCGCTACAAAATCCCATGAGCCAAATTATTGCTAAAGCTTGTTTGCCTGTGATTTTATAATTTTTCTCCTGAATTTGCCAACGAACTGCTAAACTTGCCCCAAGTAAAAGAATGACGGCGGGAAAATACACAAAGTTATAACGAGCGCCTCTGGTTAAATCAATTCCCAGGAAATAAGTAAAGACAAAAAATAAAGCGATCGCCGCTAAAATAATTCCCCATAAAACCTGAGTTTCTGGTTGTTGTAATTGAACTTTGATGCCGCGGATAAATATTGGTAAAAACCAAATAAAGAAAATCAACATCACCAGCCCAGAAATTAAAATAATTGCTAACTGTGGTGATTCGATGGGGAGCAAGAAAAGCATTGTTACCCAAGCTGCAAAAGCCTGAAAAAATGGGTTTAACCATTCAAATCCTTGGCGCGGTTGTTGTATCCAATCTGTTAATTTATCACCATAATTATTCTGTAAAAATATTGGTACCCAAACTATTCCTGAGATAGCAGTACCAGCAGCAACCGCATAAATTCGCCGCCACGGTGGAGATGTAAAATTACTTTGTCGCCAAGCGAGGAAAATTAAAACTAAGGCTTCACTACCAAGGGTAAGAACAAAAAAGTAATGGGTTGCAATCCCGAAAGCATTAATAACTACCCAAGCTAGTGCTGTGGTGATGGGTAATTGTGTCCGATTTTGGATGTGGCGCGTAGCGATAATTAAACAAGCAAAAGATGCAATCACCCACAAAATTGCCAAAGTGTAATGACGTGCTTCTTGTGCCAGAAAGATAGCATAAGGTGAGACCGCCATAATGGCAGCAGCGATATGTGCAATCAAGCGAGAACGAAAAGTTAGCCAGCCTAAACCATAGATAGCGGGAATTGATGCAGCACCAAAAATTGCCGAGAGCGATCGCGCCCCCCATAATGAAACTAGACCTTGTTGTGTCGGAAATAACTGCATCCACCAGTGAGCTAAGAAAAAATACAGTGGCGGATGATTGGTTTCATGGCTCAAGTGCGCCCAAACATCTTGGATAGTATCACTTGCTTGGGGTTGCAATGGTTGTAATAAAATATCAGGTGCGATCGCTTGGTCTAAGGGTACTGGTAAAAAACTATTCCCCAAGCTAAATACTAAAGTCGAAAATTCATCAGTCCAAGGTGGTTTTGCTGTTAAATTAGTTAAACGCAAACCCAGACCAATCATTAACCACACCAGTAACAGCAAAGGATGAAACCAGCGACTATTGGTCACAAAATGCCAATTCCCCGCTATCGGGTTTGAGGGAGAAGTTTCGTCTGCTAAAGGCACGCGGCGGTTAGCAAAGGTAGAAAAAAACAAAATCGTATGTTGGTAAAATTTTGATGCACTCCCAAAAAAAACTTTCATAGCCGCGCCATTTACAAGTCAACTCATTGCTATTTTGACTTGATTTGTAAATTTAAGTTCGCTTATTTCACATCAGTTACGCGCCAACTCAGTTTTAAATTCACCCAAAAATTCCAGACAGTCGCAACTGCGATCGCAATTAAGTTAGCAACATAACGATTGGGAATAACAAAATTAAAGACTAAATTTAACACCAACACATTTATTCCCAATCCTGCCAAGCAAACAAGATTAAATTTCAAAAGCCGCTTCAGACGATGATGCCATTCTTGCTGTCTCTGACTCACATCAGCAAATGTCCAAGCATCATTCCACAAAAAATTATTAAAAACTGCAATTTCACCAGCAATGATTTTACTCCGTGTTAGGGGTAAAGCTAAAGTCGTCGGGTCGCTAAGTAGATAAAGTATTGCCATATCCACAAATACCCCACTTAGTCCTACCAAGCCAAAGCGGAGAAATCGACCAATGGGAAAAGAAGATTTTTGTCCCACCTGTTTTGTAGTTAGCCGTAAGCGCAATAAGTGATGTAAGTATTCTATATATTGTTTCCATGTCACTTTGCTTTCGCCTTCTTGGCGCTCGCAAAATACATAACCAACCTCGGCAATTTCTCCTACATTTCCCCGTCCAATCACCTCTAGGAGAATTTTGTAGCCTACAGGATTAAGCGTGACACCTGCAATACAACTGCGACGCACCATAAAATAACCACTCATCGGGTCAGAAACTCTCCCTAATACCCCAGGTAAGAAAATCAAACCCAACACTTGAGCGCCACGAGACAAAAAACGTCTCACCGCACTCCAACTGCTGACACCGCCACCTTCTATATGACGACTCGCCACAGCCAAATCTGCGCCCTGTGCAATACCACGTAACAGCTGCGCCAACACTTCTGGCGGGTGTTGTAAATCTCCATCAATTACGCCTAAAACACTCCCCCTAGCAGCTTGCCACCCGCGGATAACTGCTGAAGATAATCCCCGTTCTTGTTGGCGACGCATCACCCGCAAGTTAGGATATTCTGCCATCATTGATTGCGCTACTTCCCAAGTGCGGTCTGGACTATCATCATCTACCACAATTAGCTCGTAATCTTCTGAGATAAATTCCTCTATCAGTTCGCATAGAATCTTGATGACCTTGGCGATGTTGTCACGCTCTTTATAAGT
>NZ_DF978430.1:196981-316905 GCF_002897135.1 Nostoc cycadae WK-1
TAAGTGGGAATTATTAGAGAGAAATAAATATTTGTCTTGTCTGTTGTTACATTCTGAGGCGGAAATTCTGGAATCTGTAAATTGCCAGATGGCACTGTTAATAATGTATTATTTTGGTTATTTCTCATGGAGCTAAATCAATTGGGGAAAAACATAACTAACAAGAGATGAGATTTAGTCAGCATATATTGCTTTAGTGGTAATCCTTAATACTGTTGTAGCTTTTCTTGCATGTCTAGATTTTGGGTTACTTGGTACTCTTTAATTAGTGGTTGCCAAATTATGTAAATTAAACTAAAAATCGCCAGGTAAATAAAGAAAGGTGTCATTAGAGAAACATGAACATTAAAATATATGGGCAATATAGTTTTATATCCATAATCTAGCCAATGGAGAAATAGTCCTCTGGAAATAAACATCACTAAATTTGTCAATAAATTATCAGATGGGTTGGTTGATACTCCGGATAGATTGATGAAAATTGATAAAGTTCCTAATATTTTAATATATTTAGTTTTACAATACACAATTGGAATAACAATAAACGGTGTGGCAACTACTAAATGCCGGGGGCCAAAGCAGACATCACCTGACCAGGCATAGTAAGTAGAATTATAAATTAATACACATAAAACAAATATCCCCGAAAATAAACATACGCTGTTTTTTATAGTTTTATTTTTTAGTAAAGAGATAACAAAAAGAAATGTCATAGGAAAATAGAAAAAAATTCCTCTATAAGGGCTAAATGTTAATCCCCATAAAATTTCAAGCGTAGGCAATTTAAAAAAGGCGTGAGCTAAATTTTTACCTTCTTTAGCTTGACTTAATTGCTTAAAGAAAAGTGAATTAGGTGTTGTAAATATTGAACCTGTAATTGAATAATTATAGTACAGAATAATAGCTAAAAATATTGAATATCCACAACCAATTAAAATTATTTTTTGAAAAATATTTTTTGATTTATTTTTCAGATTTACATACAACCAAAAACCTAATAAAAGAAAGATTGGCAATATGGCAATATAATCAAGCATTTGAGCCATGCCGAGACATAAACCAATTAAAAAACTATTTTTTTGCTTAACAATAAGGTAAAAAGCTATAAAAATAAATGACATTGTATAGGCATGACTCCAAATCCCGTTAGTTGAATAAAAGAAATTTAAAGAACCAAAGATAAAAATAAACACTAACCACAGTTTTTTAATCAGGTCTCCTGTAAAACTTTTGAGTATTTTAAACATCATTACAGCTACAATTCCCAACAAAGGAGCCATGATAGTAATATTAGAAAGCATGGTAAACCCAGCCCAATAAGATTCACTTACAGGAACACCTAGGGAATTCATTAAATTTCGATAAATAAAATATAAAGGCGACAATAAAATCGGTACTCCAGGCGGAATTACGGCATAAAAATGGTCTTTAACTTGTAGGATATCAATATGAGAACGATATCCTGGCTGAAGTGCAAAGGTGCCAAAATCAACAAGTGATTGAATGGCATCAGTGTAACGAGCATTTTGAGCGCCATCTGGTGTTACATGGAGAGCAATCAAGATAAAAACAGTAACAAATATTTTTTGAGGAATAGCTTTTGTCAACATACTTAAAAAAGTTATTGGGCTGAAGTTGATTTATATAATTTGCTCAATAAATCAATAAAAAACGTGCTTATTTCACTTCCATATCACGCTAGATAAGTTTAAGGTTGAACCCAGCGTTCTATGTAGTCGCCAAATCTCCTGCTTCAATAGAAGTTAATCAAAATATTACTAAATTAAAAACTGTAATAGTAAAAATTGTCATGCCAATTTGCCAACAACTTCTGTTATTGCGTTATACTTAAACTGCTTCTGTAACTTTCCGGATACGATGAGCTAAAGAATGAAAATATAAAATTCTACTATATGTGTAGGGGAATAGATGTAGCATGACAAATGCTGAGGCATTTGGCAAAAAATGCTCATTTAACGGTGGTTGTCATAGATGAGTATTGTGAACTTTTTTAAAATAAAATTTACTGAAAATATTAAAAAAGCAATTCTCCAATTTTCAGTTTTTAATTGTGATTGCAATCCCAAGAAAACTTGCATGGCTGCACCATGTTTAAGTTAAATTATTGCTATTTTGACTTGATTTGTAAATTTAAGTTTGCTTATTTTATATCAGTGAAGCGCTAACTCAGTTTAAAATACACCCAAAAATTCCAGATATTAGCAACTGCGATCGCAGCTTTATCAAAACCTGTACCCTTCCCTAACCCTGTAATTTTTCTCCTTCATCCCTCAGACCTATGTAGCTGATATCAGTAAATCACTGAGAAAACAAATGCACCTAACGAGTAGGTGCAAAGATTAGGTAATTACAGAATTAATACTACTATGTAAAACTAAGTAGGTAATAACTCAGGAGTTAATAGAGTCTACCTGAAGAACCCATAAATCGTTTCCGTAAATCTACTGAATTTTTGCCTAAAAGTCATAAAATTAGTAATGATAAGTAATTTTACGATTAGCAAATTTTCTTAAGTAATTAAGCTGAGATTTTTAATGATAAAAAATTTAATCCCCAGAGGCAACGAAATAGGGCTTAATAAAAGCTATAGACTTAAACCAACAGCCAGCACAACAGTCAAAAGTATTTTTATAAGTTTTAGCTATTAATTGTGATAAACACTTCTATTGAAAACATTCTTGACCGTGCCTTACTGGGGTACGATTTATCTCCTCAAGAGGGGGTAGTGTTGTTAAAACAAACTGACCCCAAGGCGATCGCCGCGATTCGTAGCACCGCCGATCAACTCCGCTACAATCAGGTAGGTGACACTGTAACTTATATCATCAACCGCAATATTAACTTTACTAACATTTGCGAACAGCATTGTAGTTTTTGTGCATTCCGCAGAGATGATGGTGATGCGGGTGCTTATTGGTTAGATTGGGGGCAAATTTTAGAAAAGTCACAAGATGCAGTTCGTCGGGGGGCGACAGAAATATGTATGCAGGGTGGATTAAACCCCCAAGCCCAGATTAACGGTAAATCTTTGCCTTATTACCTCAAATTAGTTGCAACTATTAAACAAGCATTTCCTCACATTCATTTACACGCCTTTTCGCCCCAAGAGGTGCAGTTTATCGCCAGACTTGATGAGTTAGATTATGCAACTGTGATTGCGGCTTTGCGTGATGCTGGTGTTGGTTCTATGCCAGGTACAGCCGCCGAAGTGTTAGATGATGAAGTCAGAAAAGTATTGTGTCCAGAGAAAATTGACACAGCTACTTGGTTAGAAATTGTCTCCACAGCCCATAAATTAGGTTTACCCACCACTAGCACCATGCTATCGGGACATATCGAAACCCCAGAACAGCAAATTGGTCATTTAGAAAAATTGCGATCGCTGCAACAAACTGCCATTAATCAAGGCTATCCAGCAAAAATTACCGAGTTTATTGTCTTACCCTTTGTTGGTCAAGAAGCGCCGAAATCCTTACGCCGTCGAGTGGGGCGCGATCAACCAATCTTAGCTGATGCTTTGTTATTAGGGGCTGTAGCCCGGATTTACTTAGGGAATTGGATTCCTAATCATCAACCAAGTTGGGTAAAGTTGGGACTAGCCGGAGCGAAAGAAGCTTTAGTTTGGGGTTGCAATGATATTGGTGGCACTTTAATGGAAGAACACATTACCACAATGGCGGGTGCTGTGGGTGGAACTTGTATGGAAGTGGAAAGTTTGCAAAATGCGATCGCATCTTTAAAACGACCTTATCAACAACGTGATACTCTCTATCAAAAAGTGCTGAGTAGAGGATTATATTACTTTTGAACGCCAGTTGCTACCCTTCGGGAACGCCTTCGGCGAACAAGTCGGCAGAGCCGCCCAACGCACTGGCTCCTTTTAACTTTTGACTTTTGACTTTTGACTTTCCTCATGATCCCCAAGATACCAATCCAAGATAGGATGGACGGTGATTTACGTGTAGTTTCAGATAATGCTTATGAAACGCTATTGGTCGCGTCTGCTTGCCTTAGTTTTGGTTTTAGCCATTGGTTTAATTGGCTGTTCTAGTCCTGATAGTTTGTCGGGGGACTATCGCCAAGACACATTGACTGTAGTCAGTACCTTGAGAAAAGCCCTAGATGTATCTGAAAGTTCACCAGATAGAGCAGCACTCCAAGCAGATGCGCGTCAAAAAATAAACGATTTTTCTGCCCGCTATCAACGGGCTGGTTCGATTTCGGGTTTAAGTTCTTTTACAACCATGCGTACCGCCCTCAACTCTCTGGCGGGACACTACAGTTCTTACCCAAACCGTCCAGTTCCTCAAAAGCTGAAAACCCGTTTAGAACAGGAGTTTCAGCAAGTAGAGTCTGCATTAAAGCGTGGTGCTTAACTATTCCGTTATATTTTTTCAAAGTCAAGAGTCCAGAGTTATTACTTTGGACTCTTGATTTATTTATTTTTACCAAGTTATATCTGAGTTTAAAATTTTACCTCTGAGAAATACCTGTGGATATTACGGCATTGCTGAATAGAAGAACCTAAAAAAAATCTAGCAACAGTAATGGGGTTTTGGCAGTCTTCCAAATTAGGCTTCCAAGCCCTTATTTTTAGACTATAACAATTGATACACACTAATACTCAATTCCTGTGAATTTGTACATCTACCTTGCAGGTATGTCTCACCGTCCCGCAAAACATTTCAAAGCAAAATTATTCTGGCAACGCTTGTTCGCTGTGATTTTTAGCAGTAGCCTGTTAATGCCTAACTTGATCAGCCAACCAGTACAAGCGCAAGTCAAACAAGATTGCCTGTTATCGACCACAGCAGCGCAAACAAAAGAAAAATTACGTTTGTTGGCACTAAAAGGCGATCGCGATGCCCAAAGCCGCTACCAGCAATTAATACGCCAACACGCCCAAGATTTAAAAGAATGTCGCAGTCGTAATTGGCCAAAAATTCAAGCTGTTTGGTTGCGTCTTTATCCCTGTGACATTCAACCAGGGTTAATTGACCAAATTATGGATCGTATGGTCAACCGTGGCTATAACCAAATTTATATAGAAACCTTTTATGATGGGCAGGTACTACTACCAGCAGCAGATAACCCCACAATTTGGCCTTCTGTAGTGCGTACACCTGGAACAGAAAAGATAGATTTACTCTCCATCGCCATTCAAAAAGGGCGGGAACGGGGATTAAAGGTTTATTCTTGGATGTTTACTACCAATTTTGGCTATACCTACGCCCAACGTGCAGATCGAGAACCAGCGATCGCTCGCAATGGTAAGGGACAAACCAGCTTATATGTTGTAGAGAACAGTTCCCAAGTATTTATTGACCCCTACAACATGCAGGCCAAACGCGATTACTTCCAGATGGTGCAGCAAGTGCTACGTCGTCGCCCAGATGGTTTGCTATTTGATTATGTGCGTTATCCCAGACAAACCGGTACTGATTCAATTGCGACAAAAGTCACTGATTTATGGCTATTTACCCCAGCCACGCAAGAAGCTTTATTTCGTCGGGCGTTGAATAATAAAGGGTTAGATTTGATGCGGCGGTTCCTTATGAAGGGATACGTCACCGTAGCAGATATCGATCAAGTCGATAAACTTTATCCCCAAGAAGGGGAACCGATGTGGCAAGGTAGGACTCCGCCACCACAGCAAAAGTCACTTTTACCAGCAGCTGACAGACAACCAACTTTGCAAGTTGAACTCTGGCAATTGATGGTTGCCCACGCTATGCAAGGCATCTTAGATTTTGTCGCTTTAGCCAGTTATCCAGCACAGCAAGTAGGCATTCCATCGGGTGTGGTATTTTTCCCAGATGGTAATCAAATGGTGGGACAAGGTTATGATTCCCGCTTGCAACCTTGGGATAGATTTCCCAGTAACTTGCAATGGCACGCTATGGCCTATGCAGTTTGCAGTGATGTTAGTTGTATTACAAACCAAGTGCAACGGGTGATCAGTGCGGCAAAACCTGGGACACAAATTATTCCCGCCTTGGCAGGGGCATGGGGACAATCAACCACCACTCGCCCATCACTAGAAGCCCAAATGCAAGCATTACGCAAATTTGCGCCTCAACTAGCGGGAGTCAGCCATTTTGCTTATTCTTGGCAGTATCCTGAAAATGATAGCGATCGCAAATTCTGTCGCCTGCGTTAATCACAGAACTGACGCACAAAGATCGTCAACTATCCCAGATGCTAGAATCACCCTAGCATCAACACTTCTACATCAGCCTGCATGGAAAAAGTCGAACTGCAACTTGATACTAAAACCCTAGAAAAAGCACTTGCCTTAGCACAGTCCCATCATTGTGACTTGTCAGAATTGTTTGCATACGCAATTGAACACCTCACAGCAGCAGAACCAATATTGGTGTCATCAGAAAATTATCAAGAATTAATTAATCGAGTGAATGAATTGGAGGATATGCTATTAGGTCAAGCGGCTGAAGTAGCTCTGAATCAATCAACAATGGTTGGTACTGAGAATTTTACATCTGCACTGGAGCGTTTAGCGAATGGCGAGGCTTGATGGTTTAGCAACTGTTCTAGATTTTTTGAATGGTTTGCAGCCAAAAATAGCAGCGCAGATTGCGAAAAAAGTATTGGCTTTGAATGTTGATCCTTTACCTGCTGATAGTCAGCAGTTATCTGGCTATCAAGGTTATTATCGAGTTGATAGTGGCGAATATCGCATTGTTTATCGTTTTTTTGCTGAAGAAGATTTAGTAGAAGTAATTTTACTGGGTAAACGTAATGATTATGATGTCTACAAAAAGTTAAAGCGTTTATTGGGATAATTGCAGCGATCGCAAATTCTGCCGCCTGCGTTAAAAAAGCAGAGGGGAAGCCGAATTTATTCCCCTCAACTTCTAATTACGAATTACTTTGTCTCCATCCAATTATCACCCGCACGCACATCTACCAGTAACGGCACACTCAAAGACACTGCACCTTCCATAACTGATTTAATTTGTGGTTGCAATTCTGACCATTCTTGAGGCGGAACTTCAAACACTAATTCATCATGAACTTGCAATAACAAACGTGCCTGATATTGTTTTAAAATTTCATGCAATCTCACCATTGCGATTTTAATAATATCGGCGCTGGAACCTTGAATGGGTGCATTAGCCGCAGAACGAAGTAATCCAGCATCGAAAGGGCCTAAATTTTTTAATTTACTCAAGTCAATCTCTTCAGGATTACTATTTTTTAACCTGCGTAAACTGTTATTAGTAAAATCAAAATAACGCCGACGACCGAGGATAGTTTCGACATAACCTTGTGCGATCGCTTGTTTTTTTACTCCCTCTAAATAGGCAAAAACTTGAGCATAACGTTCGTTAAACCGCTTAATAAATTCATTAGCAATGTTTTTATCTATTCCCGTTGAGCGCGAGAACCGCAGTGAACCCATCCCATAAATTACACCAAAGTTAATCGTTTTGGCTACTCTTCTTTCGTCTGCGGAAACATCATCTTTTTCAAACACTAATCGAGCCGTGACTGTGTGAATATCTTCATTTTGCTGATATGCTTGCACTAACAATGGTTCTTGACTTAAATGTGCCAAAATTCTCAACTCAATTTGTGAGTAATCAGCAGCTACCATTAAGTAATTTTTGTCTGGTAAAAATGCCTTGCGAATTTGCCGACTAAAGGCTGTTCTAATGGGGATATTTTGTAAATTTGGGTTAGAAGAAGATAACCGACCAGTTGATGTTGCCGTTTGGTTAAAATCAGTATGCACTCGTTGAGTATCTGGACGCACCAATGCGGGTAGCGCATCTACATAAGTAGATTTTAATTTAGCTAAAGTACGATACTCAATTATTGCCTCTACAAACCCTGTGTTATCAACTTCTAATAGCTTTTCTAAAGTCGCTGCATCGGTAGAGTAACCAGTTTGAATTTTTCGAGAATATTTAGTACTTAATCCTAACTTTTCAAATAATATTTGACTCAACTGTTTTGGAGAACCTAAATTAAATTTTTCCCCAGCTATTTCCGTTGCTTGTGCTTCTAACTTGGCTAAATCTATTTCTAGTTGTTGTGATAGTTCTTGCAAATAAGCAGAATTAATGCTAACACCAGTGTATTCCATCTCTGCAAGAACTGCTTCTAATGGCTGTTCTACTTCGAGTAATAGTTGCGATAAAGCTGGAAATTTATCGAGTTCTTCGCGCAATTTTGCTACTAATTGCCATGTAGCATAAACTTGGAAACAACAATAATTTGCTACAGCCAAAATATCTAAGTCAGCAATGGTTTTACCTTTAGGAACCAACTCGGCATAATTTCGGATAGACAAACCTAAATATCGTAAAGCCAAATCAGTTAAATTATGGCTAGTATCAGGATTTAAAACATAACTAGCCAGCATGGTGTCAAACACAATTCCCGCCAAATTAATTCCTTGACAGCGAAATACTAATCTGTCAAATTTGCCATTCTGAAATGTTTTAGGATAATCAGCACTTTCTAAAATTGGACGTAGAGATGCAAGTGCGATATCTTTATCTAAATTTTCCCCGTTTTTATGTGCTAGAGGAATATAAGCTGATTCATCTGGTTGGGTTCCCCAACAACAACCAATTCCAACTAAAGCCGCATCTCGTGGTTCTAAATCGCTAGTTTCTGTATCCCACGCCACTGGTGTTGCTGGGTCAATAAATTGTTTTAATAAATTTACCAATTCGGTAAGTTTGGCTTCGGTATTGATAATTTGTGGTTGAATTTCGGAAACTGGTTGCTGTTGATATGCGGCTGTTTCAGCGGCAGTAAAAAACGATAAATCACTATCATCATCATCAGTAATTGCTGCTGCTGATGTTGCGGGATTTTCTGCGACTACACCACCAAATTTCTGTTGAAGTTCGTTAATTTTCTGTAAAAAAGTAGTGAATTCTAGTTTTTCTAAAATCGGCGTGAGAGTACTTGTGTCAAATCCGGTTAATTGGCAGTTTTCTAAATCAACTTCCAGAGGCACTTCGGTGACTATTTGGGCTAAATATTGAGACTTTTTAGCATCCTCTTGACCTTCTGTAAGTTTTTTCTGGGTTGCGCCTTTAATTTCCGCTAGTGCAGCATAAATGTTCTCTAAAGAACCATAGCTATTTAATAGCTGGACTGCTGTTTTTTCGCCTATGCCCCTCACCCCTGGAATGTTATCTGATTTATCACCACACAGAGCTTTAAAATCGACAATTTGTGTAGGTAATACGCCTAATTTTTCTTTAACTTGTTCTGTACTAAATTCTGTGATGCTATTTGTAGAGCGTTTTAGAGCATCGGGACTAAAGTTTAAAACTGTAATTTCTTTGTCTGGGTCAATTAGTTGAAATAAATCGCGATCGCCTGTTAGAATTTTCACTTTATATCCAGCAGCCGTCGCCTTTTGTGATAGTGTTCCCAACACATCATCCGCTTCGTAACCAGGCGCAGTAAAAATCTTTAGGTTCAACCCAGTGAGTAACTCTTGCAGATTTTTTAAATCAGGCACAAAATCTTCTGGTGTCCCCGGACGGTCGGCTTTGTAGGTATCGTCAGCTTCGTGGCGGAAAGTGGGTAAACCCAAATCAAAGGCTACCGCCATAGCTTGTGGCTGTTGTGTCGCCATGACTTCCAGCAAAGATTTAAGAAAACCAAAGCAGACACTCGTCGGTATCCCTGTTTTAGTTCGCAGTCCGCCATCTCGTCCTTTGGCAAAAGCGAAGTAGGAACGAAATGCTAAAGAATGCCCATCGACTAAGATGAACGTGGGGCGTGTTTTAGTTAGAGAAGTAAAAGTTTCAGACATAGATATATATTAAAGAAAATTTTTAAGGACTATCACTAGCACAAGATTAATCGGTAGTTATAATCCAAATGATGAAAGCTCACAAATTACTTAGTGTGCTTTCAGCAAAAGAGCGTGACAAGATCAAATAAAACCAAACTCTCCTTTCAGTTGGGAGTCGGCTTGCGTAATAAAAGCATAAATTTCAGCTTGAATGTTTTGGGCGATCGCACACTAACTCTGAAGTGGCACCTGGTGTTACTGGTGGCAGGGACATTACTTCCTGTTGTGCTTTTTGCTGTTGCTGTTGTCTACAAACTCTCGCTCAATGAGCGTGCAGCATCAGAACGCCGTTTGGTTTTAGCAGCACGTAACCTCACTCAAGATGTAGAGCGCGAAGTTTCCAGTACCACCAGGACACTCCAAGCACTGGCAGCCTCTGACCGACTCGACAACAATGAATTAAAAGCATTTTATAACGAAGCAAAGCGCACAGTCCAGACGCAGCCAACTTGGTTCAATGTGATTCTCCTCACCCCAGACGGACGACAACTGGTGAACACCTCTTATCCTTTTGGTGCGTCACTACCTTTGGTAAATGAGCCGGAAAGTCTGCGCTATGTAGTTAAAACACACCAACCCACTGTGGGTTATCTTGTCCTTGGAGGTGTGAAGCGGAAATTGGCGTTCCCCATTCGTGTTCCCGTCATCCGCGATGGCAAGCTCAGGTATGTACTTAATGCCGTGATTACCCCGCAAGCACTCGCCAGTGTCATTAAAACCCAGACACCTGTTGATGGAGAATGGACACGTACTGTTGTTGACGGTCGCGGTATAGTTGTAGCCAGGACTCGCAGCCCTGGGCGCTTTGTGGGAAAGCCTAGTACACCATCTTTTGTAAAGCGAATCACCGCCACAACCGAGGGAGTTTACCGCGATACAACCTTAGAAGGAGCGCCAGTTTACCTTGCCTTCAAACGAGCCAGCTTCTTTGATTGGACAACCGCCGTTGTTGTACCGATTGAGATGATTGAAAATCCGCCTCGCCGTGCTATGTGGCTTGTTATTGGCTCTGGTTTGGTGTTGCTGGTGGTAAGTGGTGTAGGTGCCTTTATGCTCTCGCAGTGGATTTCCCAAGGCATCACAGAGGCTGCTGATGCCGCAGAAGCCTTGGCTCAAGGTGAATATCCCTGCATCAGTGCCTCAAGCATTCAGGAAGTAGCTTTGTTAGGCAAAGCTTTAGAAATGTCTGCTGACCTGCTGGCGCAGCGTCAGCGTGAGCGAGACGAACACTTAACCCAAGTCGAAGCAGCGCGGACTTTAGCAGAGACCGCTAATCGTCTCAAAGATGAGTTTTTAATTACTGTCTCCCATGAACTGAGAACCCCTCTTAACGCCATTTGCGGCTGGGCGCAGTTGCTCATTACCGGGAGACTGGACAAAGAAAAAACCCAACAGGCGATCGCCATTATCGAACGCAATGCCAAAATCCAGGCACAATTGGTAAATGACCTCCTCGATACATCGCGGATTATTATTGGCAAACTCCGCCTCGAACCACAGCCGCTAAATTTAGCTACTGTGATTGTCTGTGCGATCGATTCGGTGCGTCACGCCGCTGAAGTTAAAAACATCGATTTACAGTTACAACTTGCCCAGGTTGATCTGGTATTAGGCGACCCAAATCGGCTGCAACAGGTTGTTTGGAACCTCCTCTCAAACGCTGTCAAATTCACACCCCAAGGTGGGCGTATTGAAGTGCAACTTCAGCAGGCTAACTCCCAGGTGGAAATTATCGTGCGCGATACTGGTGTGGGCATCAAGACAGAATTTTTGCCACACGTTTTTGAACGCTTCCGTCAAGCTGATGGCTCAACTACTAGAGAGTTTGGCGGTTTGGGGCTAGGTTTAGCGATCGCCCGTCATTTAGTGGAAATGCACGGCGGGACAGTACAAGCTGATAGTGAAGGTCAAGGTAAGGGTGCAACTTTCACAATTAAACTGCCAGTGATGGTTAGTCAAGAGAACATCAGCACCACACCAATAAAACCCGTAGAGCCAAAAAACTTACACAGGCTGGAGGGTGTGCGCGTGCTGGTAGTTGATGACGAAACCGACGCTAGAGATATTATTTCCGCAGTACTTATACAGCAGGGAGCAGAAGTACGCACCTGTGGTTCAGCTGCCGAGGGGTTAAAAGAAGTGTTGGCGTGGAAGCCCACGGTAATTCTTTCTGATATTGGTATGCCCCAAGAAGACGGCTATGATTTTATGCAAAAAGTTAGGCAGTGCGAAAGGCAAGTAGGTGTTCATATTCCGGCTGTAGCGGTTACAGCCTTTACACGAGAAGAAGATCGGCTCAAAGCGATCGCCGCAGGTTATCAAACACATATACCCAAACCCATCGAACCAACCCACTTAGCTACTGTGGTGGCCAGCCTAATAGCAGATATAAAGGTATAAGTAATATCGTGTCTGGTGAAATACTGATCATGAAGGCCGCAGGGGTGCAGGAGGAAAGAATTAAAAACCAATGAATTTGCATCAAGATTTTCATGAAATGGTCAGTAAGTCGGCGTGAACAAACAAAAATAAGTTCAGAAAGGTAAACAAGGCTACCATCCTCTTCCCTCCTGCCTTCTGCCTCTCCGCAGTCGCTACAACGGGGGGAACCCCCGCAACGCGCTGCTCTCTGCCTCCTGCCTCATCCCAACTACAAATATTTACGCCGTTCTACTTAGTATCAGCACTTCAAACACGCCCCGTCAAAGCGGCAACTAAAACTATTAATTGCTGAGGTTCAATCGGTTTAGCTAGGTGCATTTGATATCCTGCGGCCAAAGCTTCGGTATATTCTGTATGACCAGCATAAGCTGTAAGGGCGGCGGCGGGAATTTGTCCACCGACTGCGGGACTCAGCGCTCTGATTTGCCGAATCAGTGTATAACCGTCTTCTCCTGGGAGACCGATATCAGACAAAAGTGCATCATACCCCCCAGGATTGGCCATCAGTGTTGATAGTGCGGCGCTGGCTGAGGCGACTGCTGTGATATCAACTCCATATTCTCCTAAAACTAATTGAAATAACTGACGTATATCTGGTTCATCGTCCACCACCAGTACCCGCACACCTACTAGGGAGGGAAGTTTATCAGTTGAGATTTCTGGCAGACTGTTTCTGGTGAAAAATGGCAATGTAGTAGATATATCCGAAATTTCGTTTTGGTTATTTTGTAGTGGTAGCTTGACGGTAAATGTTGCGCCTTGACCTTCTCCTGGGCTGTGGGCTTCTACTGTACCGCCGTGGAGTTCTACCAAGTGACGCACAATCGAAAGCCCTAATCCTAACCCAGGATTTGAGCGAGTTCTGCTACCATCAGCTTGACGGAAACGGTCAAAAAGATAAGGGAGAAATTCAGGATTGATACCTTGACCTGTATCGCTGATTTGAATTTGCGCTTGAAAAGCAGCGTATTTTAATTGGACATCAATTCTCCCTCCATTTGGGGTAAATTTAATGGCATTAGAAAGTAAATTCCAGACAACTTGCTGTAAGCGAACTGGATCACCGACTATCGGTCTGCTTGAGGGTGCTAAACTCGTGTTGATTTGAATGTTTTTGGTTTCTGCGGCTAGACGAACAACCGCGATCGCATCTTCAATAATCGGCACAAGCTCAATAAATTGAGCATCCATTCGCAGTCTACCTGAGCTAATGCGGGAAATATCCAACAAATCACTAATCAGATGGGCTTGAGCCTGGGCGCTGCGTTCAATGGCTTCTAAACCCTGATTCACTGTCTGTTCATCCAATTGATGAGTTCGCAGTAAGTTAGCCCAACCCAGCATCGCATTCAGAGGGTTTCGCAGTTCATGAGAAAGAATTGATAAAAATTCATCTTTGGCACGATTGGCTTTTTCAGCTGTTTCACGAGCAGATTGTTCTTGAGCCAACAGTTGAGTCCGTTCTATTTCTAACTGCTTTTGTTGAGTAATATCTTCAATGACTAAAAGGATCATTGGTGCATCATGGATGTGCGTCAGTTTCCGCGCATTCAGCCGCATAATTTTCTGCCCAATTTGCTCAAATTCATTTTCAATTTCCATGTCTTGAAATTGGCTTTGGTGGGGCAGAATTTCTTCCAGGAGCGATCGCAATTGCGGGATATTCCACTGCCCATTGCCGATTTCATAAATCAAGCATTGTTCGGTTTCTGCTGGCAATACCTGAAATTTTTCGTAGAAAAACTGATTAGCGGTAATTACGCGTAAATCTGTATCTAACACGACCAAAGATTCTCGCACAGTGGCGACAATTGCTTCGGCGTAATCTCTAGCTGCTGTGATTTGTCTGGCGCTGCGTTTGAGTTCGTCAATATCCACCAAAACCACTACAGCACCGTCAATTTTGTTGTCTATTGTGCGATAGGGACGAATGCGTAAATCATACCAGTGTCCCTCTTGGTCTTGTACCTCTTGAGTTTTAAAGTTGAGTGTGCGGATGACTTCGATAATCTGCTGTTCTAAGTCAGGAATATTTAAGTTGTGATTAATATCACTAAATGGTCGCCCGACATCGGAAGGAATCAGGTTAAAAATTCTTTCGGCTACAGGAGTAAAGCGACGAATGCGTAAATCGCCTCCTAGCATAATAATTGGCAGATTGATACTGCTCAGGAGATTTTGTAAATCGTTACTGACTTGAGTTGATTCAAGATTGCGGCGTTGCAGTTCGTCGTTAATTGTGTTTAATTCTTCATTAGTTGCCTGAATTTCTTCTTTAGCCGTTTCTAGTTCTTCATTGGTGCTTTGTAATTCTTCGTTACTAGAGAGAATTTCTTCGTTAGCGGCTCTCAAGTCTTGGTTAGTGGCTTGTTGTTCTTCAATAATCGATTGTAAATATTCTTTAGTTGTGGCTAAATCTTGTTTGAGTTGGTTAATTTCCTTTTGGTCATCGGTTGGTTTGCGTGCGCGATTGCGGGTGCGATTACTGGTGGCTGGGCTTGACTCATCGCCAGCAACACCTAACATAGAAGTGGCGATCGCGCTCATCTCTGCAAACATCACCAAAAAGTAGCGTCCTGTATCTACTACAGGCGCATCAAATGGGATCACATCAATTCTGATCCGTTTGACTTGATCTGCGTCTCGAATTTGCATACCTTCTTTAGTCACCGCTATTCCGTGCTTTTTCGCTTGGTGGATAGCAGTGCGTAGTTCTAGCCGTAATTCTTCTTTAGCTATCTTCAGCAGATTAAAACTGGGTCTGCCTGATGGTAGTTGCAAATAAGGGCTAGTTTGTCCCCGAAATTGCACAATTTCTAGATCATTGTCAATCACTACACCAACTGGTGTGTATTGGTTCAAAATAATCCGGTCAGCCACTTTTTGAATTTCTAAGTCATTCCCCATCTCTTCTCTGACTAGTGGCGGCGGATTGGTAGCTCCGATGGCATAATTGTTGGGAACTAAATCAATCGTCGGCCGAGTAGCAGCCATTTTGCCAGAATAAATTTTGTACTTGCGGTCAATCAAAGCAAACAAGTTGCTAAACTCGCCGACTGTCTCTGATGTGCCTAGCATTAAAAAGCCTTGTGGCTTCAGAGCATAGTGGAAAATGGGAAGCAGTTTCTTTTGAACACCAGAACCCAAATAAATCAGTACATTGCGACAGGTAATCAAATCTAGGCGCGAAAAAGGCGGATCACCAATTAGGTTTTGTCTGGCAAAAACGCACACTTCCCGCACTGGCTTGCTAATTTGATAGCCACCTTCTACAGGGACAAAAAAGCGCTGGAGGCGATCGGCTGAGACATCGATTAATTGGTTATGCTTGTAAATACCGATTCTCGCTTTCTCAATGGCTATCTCATTAACATCAGTAGCAAACACTTGGATAGGGCGATTAATTCCCTGATTGTGCAAATATTCCTGTAAGCAAATCGCCATCGAGTAGGCTTCTTCACCCGTGGAACATCCCGCCACCCAGATGCGAATGGCAGAATCACTCGATTGTTCTTTGGTAATAATCGGAAATACTTTGGTTTTTAAAGCTTCAAACGCTTCAGGATCGCGGAAAAAACTCGTCAGCGTAATTAGTGCATCGTAATACAAGGCTGTCACTTCTGCCGGATGATCCTGAAGATAACGTACATAATCTTCTAATCTCTCTAACTTATATAAAATCATCCGTCGCAGAATCCGCCGCTTGAGGGTGGTTTGTTTGTAGTGGTTAAAATCAACACCCGTAGTAGCTTTTAACAAACTAAAGATGATAGAAAGAGCATTGCTATCTGTGGGGATAACGTCAGCCGATTTTTCGGGGGTGGGATAACTAACATAAGGATGATGACTGATTTTGGCTAATTCTTGAGCGATCGCTTGTGGTGTTAACACAAAGTCTACCTGACCAGAAGCCACCGCCGTATTCGGCATACTACTCACTTGTGCCGATTCTTCACATTGGGCAAAGGTAATCCCTCCTGCTTCCTTAATTGCTTCTAAACCCCTAGCACCATCCGCATCGCCCCCAGACAGCACCACCGCAATAGCTTTGCTTCCCCGTTCTTGCGCCAAGGAAAAAAAGAACGTATCAACTGACATAACGTGACCGCGAATCTTTTGACGCGGACTCAGTTGTAGTTTTCCCTCCGAGATGGTCATCATGGCATTGGGGGGAATCACATAAACATGATTCGGTTTTACCACCATCTCATTTTCTGCTTGCACTACCGGCATCTGAGTAGCTTGTGACAGAATCTCAACCAACAAACTTTTTTGGTCGGGGCTTAAGTGCTGAATCAACACAAATCCCATACCAGTATCACTAGGCAAATGGCTAAGTAATTGGGTAAATGCTTCTAAACCTCCGGCAGATGCACCAATCCCCACAATGGGAAATAATTCATTTTGATTTTCCTCATGCTCTTGGTCAGGAGTAGAAGACTGAGGTTTTTTTGGCCGCCTAGGGTTCATGTTTTATAAACGATGATGGGGTTGTTGCATAACCTGTAAATAAAATACGCTGTTGCATCGCTTGACTTTAGCCCACTAGAGACAGATATTATGCAGTTAAGATTTAGGAGCAAGTATGTCACAGTATGCACGCTCCTCATACTACTAATTTCATTGCACTGTTTCTCATAGAGAAAATTGGGTGAACTAATTTTTGGATCTGAGATATTCAAGATTGCTGCTGCCACTTAGATGAATATCTGAACGAATCATCAAACATTGATACCAAAAGACTTTGCCATTCTCTTTTTACGTGATTTTCCCAAATTCATTTCTGAGAATCTTCGATCCCCCCTTATCAGAGGCTACATACAGTCATAAACTGGGAGTGAGAGTTGAAAGGCAGTCGGGAGAAATTTTGTGAAAAAAGTTTTAGCAATCATTCTCGGTGGTGGCGCAGGCACCCGCCTTTACCCTTTAACCAAACTCCGAGCAAAACCAGCAGTACCCGTCGCAGGGAAGTATCGTTTAATCGATATCCCTGTTAGTAACTGTATTAACTCGGAAATTTTTAAAATCTACGTCCTGACACAATTCAACTCAGCCTCTCTGAACCGTCACATTGCGCGTACCTACAATTTTAGTGGATTCAGTGAAGGGTTTGTGGAAGTGTTAGCTGCACAGCAAACACCAGAAAACCCAAACTGGTTCCAAGGTACAGCCGATGCGGTGCGTCAGTATCTATGGATGTTGGAGGAATGGGATGTAGATGAGTATTTGATTCTTTCTGGTGATCATCTTTACCGGATGGATTACCGCCAATTTATTCAGCGCCATCGAGACACCAATGCTGATATTACGCTCTCAGTAATACCCATTGACGATCGCCGGGCTTCTGATTTTGGTTTGATGAAAATTGATCAAGCTGGTAGAGTGATTGATTTTAGTGAAAAGCCCAAAGGTGAGGCTTTAACTAAAATGCAGGTTGATACCACTGTCTTGGGTTTAAATAAAGAACAAGCCCAACAACAGCCATACATCGCCTCAATGGGGATTTATGTTTTCAAAAGAGAAGTTTTGATCAAGTTGTTGCGGGAAAAATTAGAAAGGACTGATTTTGGCAAAGAAATTATTCCTGATGCCGCCCAAGACTACAACATTCAAGCTTATTTATTTGATGATTACTGGGAAGATATTGGGACTATTGAAGCATTTTATAATGCCAATTTAGCCTTGACCCAGCAACCACAACCACCTTTTAGCTTCTACGATGAAGAAGCACCGATTTACACGCGCCCACGTTATCTACCACCTACCAAATTATTAGAATGTCATGTCACCGAATCAATTATTGGTGAAGGCTGTATTTTGAAAAACTGCCGCATTCAACATTCAGTTTTAGGTGTGCGATCGCGGATTGAATCGGGCTGTGTCATCGAGGAATCTTTGCTCATGGGTGCAGACTTTTATCAAGCTTCTGTCGAACGTCAATGCAGCATCGAAAAAAATGACATTCCCGTAGGTATTGGTACAGATACCATTATTCGTCGGGCAATTATTGATAAAAATGCTCGCATTGGTCACGATGTGAAAATCATCAACAAAGATAATGTGCAAGAAGCTGACCGTGAAGGTCAAGGCTTTTACATCCGTAGCGGTATTGTCGTTGTTTTGAAAAACGCTGTGATTCCTGATGGCACAATTATTTAAAAGTGCTGAATCACCGAAGTTTGCCCGGAGGGAAACCCCCCTTGCAACTTCTTGCTGAGTTAAAAGTGCTGAGTTTTAAACTTGGAGTTATGAGTATAACTGATTACCACTGTTCTCTGTTAGCTTCTGACTCAGCAACGCCACTTGCTGTCCTTCGGGAACGCCTTCGGCGAACAAGTCGGGGAACCCGCCCAACGCAGTGGCTCCTCAGCACTCAGCACGGGCTGAACGCCCCGCTACCGCTAACACAACTTATACTACTCATTGGCCTTCCGGGTAGCGGTAAGTCAACTGTGGCAAAACAATTAATTGCTGAATGCCCCCAGATGCAGCTGATTTCTACAGATGCTATCCGGGGGCAATTGTTTGGGGATGAAATAATTCAAGGGCCTTGGTTTCTGGTTTGGCAAGAAGTTGAACGGCAACTCCAACAAACTGTTGCTGCTAATCAATCAGCGATTTTTGATGCTACCAATGCTCAAAGAAGCCACCGCCGCGAACTTATCGCCTTCACCCGTAACTTGGGCTTTTCTCCAATCGTAGGAATTTGGATGACTACACCAGTATGGCTGTGTTTAGCACGAAATAAACGCCGCGATCGCCAAGTTCCCGAAGAAGTAATCTTGCGGATGCACCGTCAACTCCGGGACGCTCCACCTAGTTTAGAAGAAGGATTAGACGACTTGATTAAAATAGGGTGAATAGTCAAAAGGCAAAAGGCAAAAGGCAAAAGGCAGAAGGATAAAGCATGAAATTTCAGACTTCAGACTTCACTCCCTTTTTCCAGAGTACGGAAATTGCGCTGGTGTAGTGAGCAAGAACCCCACTTGATTTGGTGTATTGTTTGTTAATTTAAAATCAGAATCTCATTGCTGGGCATTATACCTAGCAAAATATAAATCTCCCATCTTACAAAAAAACTTAAAGGAAATTTCTACAGGAGGCTGGTAGATGGCTGCAACCGACTTCAAAGATTATTATTCACTTTTGGGAGTTAGTAAGACTGCCACTCCAGAAGAAATTAAGCAAGCCTTTCGTAAACTAGCCCGCAAGTTTCACCCTGATGTTAATCCAGGGAACAAACAAGCAGAAGCCCGGTTTAAAGAAGTCAACGAAGCCTATGAAGTCTTATCTGACCCAGATAAGCGCAAAAAATATGACCAATTTGGTCAATATTGGAAACAAGCGGGCGAAGGTTTCCCTGGCGGTGGTGCTGGGGTTGATATGAATGGTTTCGATTTCAGCCAATACGGCAGTTTTGATGAATTTATTAATGAGTTGTTAGGCCGCTTTGGTGGTGGTGCGCCTGGTACTCGCTCGACTGGCAGACAAAACTACTCTTATCGCACGGCTACAGGTAGACCTGGTGGCGGTTTTGGCAGCGGTTTTAACGATTTTGGTTTTCAAGATGTTGGTGCTGGTGCTGCTCCAGATACGGAAGCGACAATTAGCTTGACTTTTGCGGAAGCCTTTGCTGGTGTACAGAAGCGCTTTAGTTTGGGCAATGAAACCATTGACGTTCGCATTCCCGCTGGTGCTAAACCCGGTACTCGTTTGCGGGTGCGGGGTAAAGGTCAAATCAACCCCATGACGCAACAACGGGGAGATTTATATTTAAAAGTTGAACTGCAACCCCACTCGTTCTTCCAAATTGAAGGCGATAATTTGGTTTGTGAAGTGCCAATTACACCCGATGAAGCCACCTTGGGAGCTTCGATTGATGTGCCTACACCCGATGGCAATGTAAATGTTAAGCTGCCTGCGGGAGTGCGTTCTGGTCAATCGTTACGTTTACGGGGTAAAGGCTGGCCGCTACCTAAAGGTGGACGCGGTGATCAAATGGTGAAAGTAGCGATCGCCCCACCAAAAGACCTCAGCCCACAAGAACGCGAGTATTATGAAAAAATTAGGGCGATACGTACATATAACCCTCGCAGTCATTTACAACAAGTTAAGTTGTAATTCTTCATCCGTAATTCGTAATTTTTCATTGCTGATCTAATTACGAATTACGCGATTATACTTAAGCTAATAAAATCTAAAATTTATCCCCCAACACCGTCAATTAATTAGGCTCCTGGTTTGAAATAATCGAGGAGGCGATCGCCTGAGTCGGCGCGTATTAAGCCGACAACGACATTAGGTAAAGCTGTTAAACTAGGATAAACCAAATAACGGGGTTCCCAACTAGGACGAAACTTGTCTTTGTAGGCGTGTAAGCCTTGGAAGTTGTAAAAGTGGTTTAAATGTTCGTAAAGATAGTGTAGAACTTTCTCTAAGCGGCGTGACTCTGGATTGTCACCAACTCCAGCCAAAGCGGAAAGTCCAAAATTAAAGCTATCGTAGCCTTCTTCTTTAAAATGTTGCAGTAGGGAAGTAAATAGAAAGTCCATCATCCCATTTTCCATTGTGGAACGATGGCGCATCATATCAATGGTGATTTCGTTTAGCTGATACTCTGGTAAAACGTTGGTGAAAGCCGCGATCCCACCTTCTGGAGTATGCACAACCGCAATTATGCAATTACGCAGATAAGTTTCGTCAAACCACCCTAAAGAAAAGCGTTTTTCTGAGCCTTGCGCCATCTTTAACCATTCGTCGCTCACAGGTTTGAGTTGATGTAACAAGTCATTTGCTATGGGCGGTTGATAAAAGTTGACTTGATATCCAAGTTTCGTTAACCGATTAATTGATGGGCGAAAGTTTTTACCCGCTTTACCTTGTAGAGTAAAGTTCTGCAAGTCAACGATCGCCTCTTCGCCAATCTTCAGTACCCTAAATCCTAGCGAAGTATAGAGGTCGATATCGTCGGGTAAAGTTTGATAAAAGGCTGGATACCAATCGTTGCGTTGACAAAACTGCTGAAAACTGACAATTACTTCTTTGCGGTCTTCAATTGGGCCGATGGGATCTCCAAGAGCGATCGCACCCCGTCCTTTTGGTACATAAGCAATCACACTTTTACCAGAAGGACTAAAAAAGTAACTTTTATCACTTAACAGTGTAAATGCTGCTAACGAAGAGCAACCATAATGTTCAACAATTTCTTTGGCTTTTTGTCGTTCAATGGAAGTTGCTGGATTTGCCAAAAATACAGGCTGCAACAGCATCACGACTGCAAAGGTAACTGTGCTTGCAGCAATTACATATATAGAATTAGCGAAAAATTCTCCAAATTTAGTAGTAGGTTGTAACCCCCAATTATCTTCAGCAAAAAACATTGCCAAAGTCTGAATTATGGCTTCTCGCCAATTAAAGTTTTCTGTAAATTTACCATCTAATAAATAAAATCCCACTGTTCCATAAGCCAAGGTAAACAGCAAAGCCCCAATCAATACCCGCACACCTCTAGCAATTGAAGGTCTATCTGATTGGGCTGTAAACACATGGCGCATCAAAATTAATTGTCCTAGCACGATACCAGACAATATACTTTCTTCATAATCTAATCCTTTGAGTAGATGGCTAAAAATCGAAATAATTAATAAACTAATTGATAATAGCCAAGCAACACGCTTGCGGCGTAATAAATTAGTCGCTAATGTTAGCAAAACAAAGCCTGTTAGGGCAGCAAATATATGACCGCTGGCACGAATTTCAAATGGTAAAAATTCCTTTAACCAATGATTCCGCCCATACAAGTTTGGTGTAACTGCGGATAAAACATTGACTATTCCCACTAACCCAGTTAGGACAGCTACGCTCCAAAGTCCAATTTGAGTTTTGAAGTTCTTAATCATTAGTTAGTTTAAATTATTATTATTATATTTATCTACTAAAATCCACGTAACTATTTTTTAGCTGCTTTAAATTGTTCTCCCACATAAGAGAGGGAATCTTTTAAATGCTTGTGAAAGTAATTCCAGCCAATATCGGCTCCAGATAAACCGTGGCCTCCAGGAAAAGCATAGAAGACATTAGCTATATTTAATTTGTTTAGGACTTGGTGAAAAGCTTTAGTAGAAGCCAACAAATTAGAATCATTCAAACCTGCATCAAGATATATTCTTAGTCGTTTTTTATCAACAATTGATAGCTGTTGAACTATTTGTAAAGGACTATTTTGCGCTCCACTGTTATCGGTAAAGTAACCGCTATGACTAAATAATATATTGAAGTTGTTGAGATAGCGTAACCCAATATTAAATGCTCCCCATCCACCAGAAGATAGACCTCCTAAAGCCCAAAATTGTGGTTGCTCTAAAGTCCGGTAGCGTGACTTAACAACTTGTACTAATTCTAAACCAATTAAAGCCGCAATTTTGCCATTAGTCCCATCATAATAATCGGGGTCATATAAAGGGCTAGAACCGCGATTATCATTACCATCTGGTGTAATGATAATTGATGGTGGTAATTTGCCAGTTTTATATAATTCATGTAATACGCTGATGATGGCGTATTTATCAGCATAAGCACGCGCATCATCATGGCCACCATGTAATAAAAATATAACTGGATAGCGGGTTTGGGGATTTTTCTGATAGTTAGGAGGTAAAATCACACCATATTGGCGAACTGTACCCATAGCTTGGGAATTGAAAGTTTCTATCTGAAATTTTAAGCCTGTATCTGCTTGTTTTTGGGGTGGATCTAATTGTGGCGCACCTAAGATAAAAACATAGTAATATGTTGTAGTACTAAGAATAGCGATCGCACCTGCTAAACTTAGAAAAATTTTAGAAATTTTCATGTATTTATAGCTCGTAAAAGAGGCTAATATCCCCGACTTCTTTAAGAAGTGGGTAATCTTATTATTTATGTGTTTGCTGATTAACACCTAAATTATCAGCAGCATGGGCAATTTCCGCAATCCGGAATTGTTCGCCAACAAATGTTAGAGAATCTGCTAAATGTTCTCGCCAATATTGCCAAGTATGACTGCCAGGAAATTGTCGAAATTGATTGTAAACTTTTTGTTGGTTAAGAACTTGCATAAATGCTTTAGCATCATCAAGCTCTTCGGTATCAGATAGACCTGAGTCTAGATAAATTCGCAATCTTTTTTTTGCTTGGTTAGGCAGAGTTTTGATATAAATTATTGGGCTATTTTGCGCTCCACTATTATCTTTAAAATAACCGCTATGGCTAAATAAAATTGAAAAGTTCTGCAAATTATGCAACCCGACATTCATTGCCCCCCAACCGCCAGAAGATAATCCACCCATCGCCCAAAAATCGGGATTTGGTAAAGTGCGATAACGACTCTGCACTACTTTTACCAGTTCAGATCCCACGGCTGTAGAAACTTTACCATTGGGGCCGTCGATATATTGGGGATCAAAATAAGGGCTAGAGCCGCGTTTGTCGTTACCATCGGGCGTAATGACAATACTGGGTGGTAATTTCCCTGTGGTGTAGAGTTTGGTTAGAGTTTTGAGTGCTTGTCCTTTTTTATCGCTGAACCAATCAATGGGTTCACCATGTCCACCATGAAGCAGAAAAATTACGGGGTAACGTTGTTGGGAATTTTGTTCATAGCCAGGGGGTAAAGAAACGCCGTATGTACGTTTTCCTAGCATTACTTGGCTGTCGTAAGACTCAATTTTATAGGTGAGGGGAGTAGCTAAGATATTAGCATTTGGTTGCGCTGGTAAGGAAGCTGTGATTGTTTCTGGTAGTTTCGCCGCTACACCTGGAGAATATTTACAACCAACTAAAGATATTACTGAAATTAGTAGTAGGATTTTTTTGTAGTTCATAGTCAGAAGTTAAAAATAAACTTGTTGGTTTAACCAATTTGCGATCGCTTGATTAACTAACTCTGCACACTCTGCCATTACGAGATGTCCAGCTTGGGCAAAATGTAAGTGAGTACTGTTCACAAAGTGACTCGCTAAATCATCCCCCATTTGTTGGGTAAACATGGGGTCTTTTCCCGCAGTAATTACTAAAGTTGGAATATGCAAATTCTGCGGTAGTGGATGACGAACAAAAAAGTTATAGTCCCAAAAAATTTCTAAGGCTTTGTAAGCATCAAAATCAGTTGGTATAGGATTTTCCGCAAAAAATCTTTCCATGACGCTGTGACGGTAGGAAGTTGAGAGAAAGTTATTGAAGACTTGCACTCTTGGTAAATGATAAAGATATCTTCCACCCCAAGCCATTAACTTCATCAACGGAATTTCCCACCAAGGTGCTAAATCATGAGTTCCACCAGCAATAGCAATCATGGCACTTACTTGATGGTGTTGGGCAAATTCTAAACCGATAGGAACGCCATAGCTATGACAAAATAACACAGGCGATATAATGCCAAACTTATGTAATAATCGCCCTAAATCTCGGCAATGTCGTCCGATAGAATAACGCGAGTAACAGCTAGACTTTCCATGTCCAGCTAAATCATAAGCTAGAACTTCCCAACCTTGATTTTGGGCAAATTCATATTGCATTCTAAAGTTAAAATGATTGCCCATTCCTCCGTGGATAAAAACTATCGACGGAGTCACACCAGGACTATGGCAAACTTGTAGATTTATTCCTCGCCGCAGGTGAATTGAGGAACCTATTAAGGCATCTTCAAAACAGTCATCATCTGTCATGGAAAGTTGCTACATTACTTATTTAAGCTGTGATTGTTTTCCATCCAAAGCTTAAGCCTGTGATATGACAATGCTGTGTCAAGGTAATGGAATATTTGCGAATAGGATTTAAAGAATGCCCAAAAAGCTGCGAATTAACTTTAGTTCTTTATTTGGCTTGTTGCTGCTGGTGTTGTCTGTATGGGCGATCGCTAACGAACTACGCGAGTATAATTATCATGATATTCTGGCGGCGATCGCTGCAATTACCAAACAACGCCTGATTTGGGCAATTTTGTTGACGGCTTTAGGTTATTTAGTGATGGTTGGGTATGATGTTTTGGGCTTTGCTTATATTCATCATGCCCTACACTGGCAAAAGATTGCTTTGACTAATTTTATTAGTTCTAGCTTCAGCAATACTATCGGTTTTGCCTTGTTGACAGGTAGTGCTATCCGCTATCGTTTTTATTCTAGATGGCAAGTCTCACCAATTGCGATCGCCCAAATAATTGCCTTTGTTAATTTCAATTTTTGGTTAGGAATGTTTGCGGTTGCTGGGTTACTCTTTCTGATTCACCCTTTAAATATTCCTACGCAACTACATTTACAATTTACTACCTTACGTCCTATTGGTGTGGTATTTCTCACCTTAATTATTATTTATTTAATTAGTAGTTTATTTATTAAACACACATTAATTATTCATAACCATGAATTTCGCTTTCCATCGTGGCAAATATCCTTGATGCAAATCATTATTTCTAGTTTAGATTGGATGTTGGCCGCAGCGGTACTTTATGCTTTATTACCTACCAACATAGCTTTATCTTATCTAGACTTTTTAGGAATTTATTTATTAGCAATGTTCGCGGGGATTGTGAGTAATGTTCCCGGTGGTTTAGGTGTATTTGAAACAGTAATTTTATTAATTATTTCAGCTAAAATTTCCGCAGCGGCTGTTTTAGGCTCAATGCTGGCTTATCGCGGCATATACTATTTTTTACCGTTACTATTCGCAACAGGGGTATTGGTATTTGATGAAATTAGAAGAAACCGAAGGTAAAATTTTAAAAGGGAATAAGGAAATCCCCATAATTAAACTCAGTGTATCGAAATTAGTACTTTAAGCAATATATTTAATAGTGATTGCTCTCATTGAATGCACTAGATTAGCACTGTTGAATCCTGACAGCAGACATTAAATATTGTGTTAATGTCAACGCATCTACACCTAGTTCTGTACGCTCTTGTGCTGCTAAAATTCCAGCTTGAGAATGCCACCAAGCCGCAGTAGCTACAATATTTTCTATAGGAAGTTGTTTTGTAGCTGCTTGTGCTAATAATCCTCCCAGTAAACCCGTCAGCACATCACCACTACCACCACGAGCTAAAGCTGGGGTACTTTCGGGATTAATCCAGACTACACCTTGAGAATTGGCTATTGCAGTTCTCGCGCCTTTTAACAATACTACTGCGCCAGTTTGGGCTGCGGCTTCCCTGACAGCTTGGATTCTGTCATGTTTGGCATCAGAAACATCAGGAAATAATCTTTGAAATTCGCCAGTGTGAGGTGTAAGTACAGTTGCCGCTTGGCGCTGTTGTAAGGTGGGGATAGTTCCCAGTTGTGCCAGAATATTTAAACCATCGGCATCGAGAACTAAAGTGCGATCGCTCTCAATAACTTCTCTGACAATGGGAGTCGCTTCGCGGGTTAAACCAGGGCCACAGGCGATCGCATTAAAAGAACTTAAGTCTGTATTTTCTGGTAATTGTAGTTGTAAAATTGCCCCACTCTCGGTTTCTGGGCAACCAATAATTAATGCTTCTGGTAAGTGCGACACCAAAATAGATTTTAACGATTCAGGAACAGCCACTGAGAGCATCCCCACACCACTAGCCCGCGCCCCTAAAGCTGTTAAAATTGCCCCGCCAGCGTAACGTCTCGAACCACAAATTAATAATAAATGTCCTGCTTTATACTTATGTGTCACTGCTGGACGCGGCAAAGGTAAACTAGCAAGTGCAGTTTTTCTAGTAATCCGTTTAATTTTCGGTGTATTTCCCAATATTGCTTCTACATCTGCAAACGGAATATCAAAATCAATTAATTCCCCTTTGCCAACATACTCTAAAGCATGATCCTGCAATAAACCCAGCTTCCACAAGCCCAAGCATAAGGTGTAAGTAGCGCAAATCGCTGTCCCTAAAACCTCGCCCGTATCGGTATGCAAACCCGAAGGGATATCAATACTAATAATCGGTTTTTGCCATTCATTAAAATGATTAATTGCGGAAGCGATCGCATCAGTAAGCGGTCTTTCTAACCCAAACCCAAATAAACCATCAATTAAAAAATCACAATTCGGCAATTGTTCAAGAGTTTCGTAACAAGAAATACCCAAACTTTGAGCATATTGCCAATGTTGAGCAGTTAATTCCTTTAACTTAGAAAAAGGCGAATATATCCAAACTTCATACCCACGAAAGTGTAATTCACGGGCGACAACCAACGCATCGCCACCATTATGACCAGGGCCAACTAAAATCCCTACACGATAAATATTCCTAGACAAGGGAAACAACTCTTGAATACGAAGGGTAATCAGTCCCGCTACCTTTTCCATCAAAGCAGCTACAGGCATTCCAGCGGCAAATATCCGCCCTTCAATATCCCGCATTTGCCCAGCGGTGACTACAACTTGAGAAATATATTCTTGCCTATTTTGAGAGTGATTGATATTAATAGGAGATGCGTTTTCCATTATTAAAAATTTCCCAGTTCATCTGCTAATAGTAGTTGAGTTAAAGGTTATAAAATTGGCATAAACTCTTTACTTTTTAACTTTTAACTCAGCACTCATTAATCAGCACTCACCTACTGTAATAAACTCTGGAATCACCAAATCCTAAATCCCGTACATATTTATTCCATCTGTCCGCATCACCGCGTTCTGCAAACGGCCCTACCGCTACATGGGGGCCGTATGGCTTTTGTCTTTCTTGAACTAAACTCGAATATCCACTTTTACGGATAATTGTGTCAGCAATTATCGGCAAGTCTTGGGTTTTCCCTGGAATAACAACATAGTATCTATTCTTTTTATTTTCAGAAGATCCTCTGGTGTTATTGCTAAAAGTCTGTATTTCCTGTCCGTTAGCAAAGCTGACAACCTGTGCGCCACGAATCCCGAATGATTCTAATTGTCTGACACGCTGTTGAGCGTTAGATGCTCTGTTAAATACTCCTGACTGAATAATAGAACGTCCTTGATATTGCCGGATATAAGCCCCTGGTTCAATTTGGCGGACTCTTTGCAGGGTTTGGTAATTATCGCTATCAACATATACAAAGTAGCGTTCAAAGTTCTGGCTGTATTGATTTGGCTGACTTGGTTGAACAATTACAGGCTGTGGCTGAGATTGACTGTCTGTGGATGGGTAAATCAGCGGATTTGGCTCATATTGCTGAATTTGCCCTGGTTGTAATTGGGGTAAAGTTTGTTGATTTTCAGGAGTGACTAAAGTATCTGGCGGTGGTGGTAATGTCTCAATTACTGTTTGTTGTGACAGCAAAATATGATGACTGTTGATTTGTGCTTGGGCTGGCTGAGTATGGGAAATAATTGCTAAGGAACTTCCCAAAATTAACGGTATTATTGGCAATGCCATAAACTGACCTGATAACTGTATGGACATAGTAGTAACAACATTTTTCAAGCTATATAGTCTAAGCATAAATTCAGCAGGGACAGGTGGCAATGGATACATATTAGGGAACAGGTTTGAAAGCCTTTAAGTATCCATATTTGATGATTAGTCTCTGCCCTAACTTATTTAGCGATCGCTATACTGACAAAATTTTAGTTGTTGTCATGACGAATTATTCATTTAGTAACCCAAGTGCTTAACTAGTAAGGGTTTGAGATATATATGCTACAATTGAGCAGTCGCGCGGCTGCCGTGTTGTGCTTGTGTGAAAAGCCTCTACTCGCGCTCTGAGTACTGTTTTAGTGCTGAATCACGTGAAAGTTTTGGATAATTTTATCGTCAGCAGCTGCTAGTCTAAAAAAATTAGAGATATGAAAAAAGTTGTCGTTGGTCTTTCCGGTGGCGTTGACAGTTCTGTCGCTGCTGCTATCCTGCATAATCAGGGCTATGAAGTGATTGGTTTAACCCTTTGGCTAATGAAAGGCAAAGGGCAATGTTGCTCTGAAGGAATGATCGACGCGGCTGATATTTGCGAACAACTGGGGATACCCCATGAAGTTGTCGATATTCGGGATGTCTTTCAGACAAATATTGTTGATTATTTAGTATCTGGTTACAGTATCGGCATTACACCGTTGCCTTGTTCGCAGTGTAATAAAACGGTGAAGTTTGGCCCAATGGTGGAATATGCCCGTGAACAATTGGGATGCGATCGCATTGCTACAGGTCATTATGCCCGAATTGGCTATGATGAAGCAACTAATCGTTATCAATTATTAAGGGCAGCTGACCGCAACAAAGACCAGTCTTATTTTTTGTATGATTTGTCTCAAGATTTACTCGCAGCTTCTGTATTTCCCTTGGGAGAAATGGAAAAAGCAGATACCCGCCGGATTGCGGCTGAATATAATTTGAAAACCGCCGATAAGCCCGAAAGTCAAGACCTCTGCTTAGTGGAAAGCAACGGTTCCATGCGGGCATTTTTAGATAAGTATCTCGCTCCCAAACAAGGCGATATTGTGGATACAACAGGCAAAGTTTTGGGACAGCATGATGGTGTACATCATTACACAATTGGTCAGCGCAAAGGTTTGGGAATTGCGGCAGCGGAACCATTGTATGTGGTGGAATTAGATGCTGTAAATAATCGTGTCGTGGTGGGCGATCGCACCCAGGTAACTCAGCCAGAATGTACAGTAGGCCGAGTAAATTGGGTTTCCATCGCTGAACCAGCCACCCCCATTCACGCCGAAGTGCAAGTCCGCTATCGTTCTCAGCCTGTACCAGTAACAGTAATTCCTCTGGAAAATTCCCGCGTCCGCTTGGTATTTGATGAACCACAGTTCAGCATTACTCCTGGACAAGCAGCGGTTTGGTATGACGGGGAAAAAGTTTTAGGCGGCGGTATTATTGAGCAGTTTGGTTAGAATTACGCCGTGTGCAACCTTCCTCCAACCTAACCCTCAACCCCTTACCTACAAGGGAAGGGGAGCAAGAATTAAAGGCTCTAACGCCACTTGCTTCTCCTCATCTCGGCTTTTCAGTATTTAACGTAGGTTGGGTGTAGCAAAGCGCAACCCAACAGATATACGGATGAAGATCGCTTAACTTTAAAGACAGTCACTACAATTTTTAGCAAATGCGATGTCTGGCGACAAGCCGCTTCTCGTCTACATCGAATTTTGACATTTCAGGTTCTAAGTAGAACGGCTTAAATACACGCTATGTCATTGCGAATGAAACGAAGTGGAATGTTCGCGTAGCGTTCCCGCAGGGTAGCAATCACAAGGGTTATGCCGATTCTACATTCTGTTATATGGTTAGGTTTATTCTCACCGACTTACTTAAACGGCAACATTCTTGTTTGAAGTAAGAACGTTCCTGTTTCAAGTGAGAACGTTCTTGTTTGAAGTGAAGACGTTCCTGTTTGAAGTAAGAACATTCTTGTTTGAAGTGAAAACGTTCTTATTTTGAGCTTGAAGTTTCGTGTTCTGAGGTGGAACGATGGAGTTATGAAGCTGAAAGTTGAACCTTTTTACTCGAACGTTGAGGTTCAAAGAGTGAAAGGTGAGGCTTTGAAGTGGAAGCGTCAGGAAATTTTCTGCGTTGGGTGTTGTGGGATGTGGTTTTGTCTCACGCAAAAGCCCAAAGATGCAAAGAAGAATAAAAAGTTTTTTGACTTTTATCACAACTGCTTTGCGGAAAGCGCTGAAGACGGCATGATTTACTTCATAGCCAAACCTACAAGCTTGTGAGTTGAGAGTGAAAAAATTACTCAGTGCGATTAACGCTGCGGGTATCTGCCTAACACCTTGGATGGTAGCAGGTGCGATGACAACAGGGTTATTGTTAAGTTTGCCAGTTAAAGCGATCGCGCAACAGCAACCAAGCGCATATTCACCAGAGCAACAAGCAGCCTTAAAAGAAGCGGAACAACTAGCTCAACAGATAGTAAAGTTATCGCAACAAGGAAAATACAGTATCGCTATCCCCTTAGCAGAACGTTCCTTGGCGATTAGAGAGAGTGTGCTGGGTAAAGAACATCCCAATGTCGCCATTAGCTTGGATAATTTGGCTGCAATGTATTTAGCACAGGGGAATTATCAACAGGTAGAACCTTTATTAAAACGCTCCCTGGCGATTAGAGAGAAAGTGCTGGGTAAAGAACATCCCAATGTCGCCAATAGCTTGAGTAGTTTGGCTGTACTGTATTTAGTACAGGGGAAATATCAACAGGCGGAATCTCTGTATCTCCGTTCTCTGGCTATCTCAGAGAAGGTACTTGGCAAAGAACATCCATTAGTGGCCTCTACCTTAAATGATTTGGCTGCATTGTACGCTGGACAAGGGAATTATCAACAGGCAGAATCACTACATCTGCGCTCCCTTGCTATCTCAGAGAAGGTGCTAGGTAAAGAACATCCCTCCGTCGCCAATAGCTTGAATAATTTAGCACTACTATATCTAGTACAGAGGAAATATCAACAGGCGGAACCACTGTATCTCCGCTCCCTTGCTATCGATGAGAAGGTGCTGGGTAAAGAACATCCAGAGGTCGCTTCTAGCTTGACTAGTTTAGCTGCACTGTACTACGCACAGGGGAACTATCAACAGGCGGAACCATTGTATCTCCGCTCTTTGGCTATCTATGAGAAAGTATCAGGGAAAGAAAATCCAGAGGTCGCCAGGAGTTTAAATAATTTGGCTGCACTGTATCGAGAACAGGAGAAATATCAACAGGCGGAGACTTTGTTTCAACGCTCCCTAGCTATTAGAGAGAAGGTGCTGGGTAAAGAACATGCTTCTGTCGCCGAAAGCTTGAATAATTTGGCTGGACTGTACCAAGCACAGGGTGATATTACTCGTACTACTAATTTCTTACACCGTGGTTTAGAAATTGAAGCGCAAAATCTTAATCTGATTTTTGCCGTCGGCTCAGAACAAAGAAAACAGAATTACGTGAAAACTTTTACAGGGACAACTAATATTACTGTGTCTTTGTCTCTAAAAGAAGCACGTAACAATTCAGATGCCGCATCTTTAGCACTAACTACAGTAATACGTCGCAAAGGATTAGTATTAGATGTCGTTGCTGACAGCATCCAAATACTACGCGCTCAACTTGACAAAAACCCAGAAACTCAAAAATTATTTGCTCAGTGGTTGCAAATACAACAGCAACTCTCAGTCTTAGTATTCTCCCAATCACTAAGACAAGCTACTAACCCTAAAACTCAGCTTGAGCAACTAGATGCCGAGAAAGAAAAGTTAGAAGCAACTATTAGTGCTAAAAGTGCCGAATTTCGTACACAAACACAACCAATAGAGTTAGCAGCCATTCAAGCCAAAATCCCCAAAGATGCAGCCTTGGTAGAAATTATCCAGTATCGACCATTCAACGTTAAAGCCAAAACAGATGCTCAAAAATTTGGTAAACCCCACTATGCAGCAGCAGTGTTGCGCTCTAGGGGTGAACCAAAGTGGGTTGATTTAGGTGAAGCAGCAGAAATTGATCAATTAGCCATTGATTTCCGTGCAAATTTAGCCACTGGAAGAACATTTAAAAAACTCGCCCGCAGTTTAGATGAAAAATTAGTCGCACCCATCCGTCATTTATTGGGTGATGCGAGTCATCTTTTAATTTCTCCTGATGGGCAATTAACATTAATTCCCTTTGAAGCATTAAAGGATGAGCAAGATAAATTTTTAATTGAGCGTTATGCTTTTTCTTACCTCACCAGTGGGCGAGATTTATTACGGTTTCAATCAAATGTTAAAAATGCTTCTGCACCTGTAGTGCTGGCAGATATTGACTACAACAACCAAGGACAAACGGTAGCCTCTGCTAAGACAGATGGTGTCAGAGGTTCTCAAAATCAACGTTCTGGTGATTTAGCAAACCTAGAATTTGAAGCGTTAGCTGCTACTAAAGAAGAAACTGATGCTATTAAAAAGATTTTGCCGAATGCCAAATTACTATTAGGTAAAGATGCCACAGAAACCGCAGTTAAACAACTACAAAGTCCCAATATTTTACACTTGGCTACTCACGGTTTCTTTATCACTGATGCTGAACAAAATCTCAACGCATCAACAGATTTTGAAGGAACTCCACGCGCCCCAAAAATTTTACAAGTTGAAAATCCCTTGTTGCGTTCTGGGTTAGCGTTGGCTGGGTTCAATAAACGCAAACAAGCAATCAACAACAATGATGATGGCGTGTTGACAGCGTTGGAAGTAGCTGGCTTAGATTTGCGTTCTAATCAATTGGTGGTGCTGTCAGCTTGTGATACTGGGAAGGGTGATATCAAAGTTGGCGATGGTGTTTATGGTTTGCGTCGGGCTTTGGTAATTGCTGGTTCTCAAACTCAGGTTTTAAGTTTGTGGCTGGTGGATGATGCGGCGACGAAAGATTTAATGGTGAAGTATTACCAGAACTTGCAGGCTCTTAAGGGGAGACATGAAGCGTTACGTGCTGCACAGTTGGAAATGCTCAATAGTCAGGAGTATGAGCATCCGCAATTTTGGGCGGCGTTTGTTCCTTCTGGTAATTGGACACCGTTGAATCGCTAGAACATCAATTCAGTAATCCTGAAAGAACCTCTCCCCCAACCCCTCCTGACAGGTGTAGGTTTTTGATTAGTGAATCGATACTCTAGGGTGTCAGATGTCGGGATGCGGAATTTAGCTGCTATGCTAGACCAATTCACGAAAATCTTGATACAAAATTAATGGTTTTGAATTCTTTCCCTCTACTCCCTGCCTCCTGCCCCCTGCGACCTACTTGTATCAAACTTAAAGTGAACCTCTAATGGAGAATTATCCATAGTATTCATTGCCTACTTTACAATTTCAAGAGTTTAGTGTCTATTTTAAGGCAACAAATGAGAGGAGAAGATATCCGCTTGCCCGCCTGTTTGACGAACTTGCTAGAAGCCTAAACATTTTTGCTAAAAGTGCGTAGGGGGAGCATCGTCGTAGACATCGCCCGAAATCCCCGAACTATTTTTTCTCTCAGTACCAGCATTTGATAAGTTAGTTAATACATAGTTTGCAACAATTACAGTTATCGCTAAGAGGGGATTACGTTGAGTCACCATCAAGATGCTATTGCGCCGCACGGTGGAGAGTTGGTAAATCGCATCGCCACACCGGAACAAAGAGAAGAGTTTCTCTCTAAAGCGGATTTTTTGCCTCGCGTGCAACTAGATGAGCGTGCGGTTTCTGATTTAGAAATGATTGCGATCGGTGCTTTTAGTCCACTGACTGGTTTTATGAACCAGTCAGACTACGATCGCGTTGTCACCCAAATGCGTCTGGCTAACGGTCTGGTATGGTCAATTCCAATTACACTTTCAGTAGCAGAAGAGATCGCTGCTCCTCTGAAAGAAGGTGATTTAATTCGCTTAGATAACCCCACAGGTCGGTTTATTGGGGTTTTACAACTTACACAAAAATATACTTACGACAAACTGCGCGAAGCTGTCAATGTCTACCGCACCGACGACGCAAATCATCCTGGTGTGCAGGTAGTTTATAACCAAGGTTCTGTACATCTTGCTGGTGATATCTGGCTGTTGCAACGAGATCCCCATCCCCAGTTTCCTACTTATCAAATTGATCCTGCTGCTTCACGGCAAATGTTTCGGGAAAATGGCTGGAAAACCATTGTGGGCTTTCAAACTCGTAACCCCATCCACCGCGCTCATGAATATATCCAAAAGTGCGCCTTAGAAACTGTAGACGCTCTATTTTTGCACCCGTTGGTGGGCGCAACTAAAGATGATGACATCGCTGCTGATGTGCGGATGCGCTGCTATGAAATTTTGCTGGAGCATTATTATCCTGGCGATCGCGTAGTTTTAGCCATCAACCCCGCAGCAATGCGCTATGCTGGCCCCCGTGAGGCAATTTTCCATGCTTTAGTTCGCAAAAACTACGGCTGTACTCACTTTATTGTCGGACGAGATCATGCAGGTGTGGGCAATTACTACGGCACTTATGACGCTCAATATATTTTTGATGAATTTGAGCCAAGTGAAATCGGAATTGTGCCAATGAAGTTTGAACACGCATTCTACTGCACACGTACCAAGCAAATGGCGACGACTAAAACTAGTCCCAGCAAACCAGAAGAACGCATTCACCTCTCAGGAACAAAAGTGAGAGAAATGCTGCGTCGGGGTGAATTACCGCCACCAGAATTCTCCCGCCCAGAAGTCGCAGCCGAGTTGGCGCGGGCAATGCGAGTTCCAGTACCAGTTCCTGCGTTGACTTAGTAATGAAATAAACAGACAGCAAGGGGAATTATTTCCCCAAGTCTCTCATTCTCTGTAGCTGTCTGTAACTATAGATTTTGGCTGATTTAACTACTGTTGTAGTTTGTCAAAAGGTAAGTAGTAAAAACTTTAACTTTACAGTCAAGACATCAGCCCCTTAAGCTGTTAGCTGACAGGCTGAGGACTGATAGCTAACTTATGAAGCGTCGGACTTTTTTACAACGGATTGGCTCAATACTGGCGGTGTTGGGTGTAACTGAAGCTGAATGGTTAACTTTGAGCGATCGCTATGCCCAAGCTTTAGCACAACCTACTCCCCGAAAATTAGCTTTATTAATCGGCATTAATCAATACCGCAAAAGTCCCTCACTTAGTGGCTGTCTCACTGATGTGGAACTACAAAAAGAATTGTTGATTCATCGGTTTGGCTTCTTAGCTGCCAATATTTTGACGTTAACTGATGAACAAGCCAGCCGCGAATTTATTGAAGCAGCTTTTTTAGATCATTTTGGTAAACAAGTTAAATCTGATGATGTCGTCGTTTTTCACTTTAGCGGCTATGGGACTCGCATCAAATTAAATGAGTCGGAGGATACGCTACAAAACGCTTTAGTGCCAACAAACGAAAATTTAGAAATTCAAAATGAAAATATAGCAACTTATCTGTTAGAAGAAACTCTTTTATTATTACTGCGATCGCTCCCTACAGAACGCGTTACCGCAGTCTTAGATACTAGTTATGATACACCTAGTACAATTCAACCAACAGGGTGGCGCATTCGTACCCGTCAAGAGTTACCAACGGCACAGTTAGCAACCGCAGAAATCGAATTTCTCGAACAACTCAAAACCAAAACTTTATTTAGCCCTGCTGTCATCTTATCTGCTACTTCTGATCCCAAACAAGTCGCTAAGGAAGGACTATTTTCTGGTTTTAGTGCTGGCTTATTTACTTATGCTTTAACCCAATATCTCTGGGAAACTACTCCAGCCACGACGCTGCAATTCAGCCTCTCTCATGTGGATAGTACAATGTTCAAATGGGGTAGCAAACAGCAGCCCAGTTTAGTCAATGGTAAAAAAGCTTTAACCAGTGAAAGTTTGCTGTTAGACCAAAATACTGGTGCAGAAGGAGCAATTATTGCTACAGAAGAAGACGGTAAAAATGTCCAACTCTGGTTAGGTGGACTCCCCGCACAAGTATTAGAAAACTATGGTGTGAATTCTCGGTTCACATCTGTGAATGGCGAACAGTTAATCTTGCGATCGCGCACAGGGTTAACAGCAAAAGCGCAAATTTCTGCCGGAGATGTTGCAAATCCTCTCCAAGTTGGACAACTTGTCCAAGAAGCAGTAAGGGTTTTACCCCGCAATATCAGTTTAAACATTGCCTTAGATTCAGCACTGGAAAGAATTGAACGAGTTGATGCTACCAGCGCTTTTGCCGCAATGGCATCTATGGTTAGTGTTGTCACCGGAGAACAAACACTAGATTATGTGTTTGGTAAACTTTCGCAAACTCCTAGCCGTTATGCCTTATTCACTCCGGCTGGACAGTTAATTGCTAACAGTGCAGGTGAAGTTGGGGAAGCCGTAAAAGTAGCAGTAACCCGATTAGGAGCAAAATTACCGCATCTATTAGCAGCAAAGTTATGGCGACTCATAGAAAATGAGGGTTCTTCCCGCCTACCAATCAAGAGCAGTTTAGAAATAGTTAATGGTATATCACCCAAAGTAATCCTACAACGGGAAACCTTACGCACTCTTGACCCAAAAATTCCCAAAAAATCACTCAACGGGCTGAATGCACCGCTAACAGCACTCAGCACTCCTATTGTGCAGATTGGGAGTCGAATTCAATATAGAATCCAAAATAAAGGCGATCGCTCAGTATATTTAATGCTACTAGGATTAAAAAACCATAGAACGGCGATCGCTTTCTATCCTTGGCAAACTGTTGAAGAACCAAACACTTCCGAAACTAAACCTTTACTCCAACAAGTGATGATCCCGGCTGGCGAAACTATCACCTTGCCACAAAATGTTGCTACATCTGGATGGACAATTTCGGGGCCAGCTTACGAATGCGAACACCAATTAATTCTAAGTATTTCCCCTTTCACCACTACCCTCAAAGCTTTAGAAACTCCTAAGTATCCGGCGGGAGATCAACAACCTATTGGGGCATTAGTCAATCCTTGGGAAATCGCCCAAGCGGTATTACAAGATTTACATAACGCCAGCATCACCACAGCCGAAATGAATGGTACAGCTAACGATTTATATCAATTAAATGTGAATCATTGGGCTAGTTTTAACTTTAGTTTTCAAGTCAACTAATTAAGTATGAAGTGTGAAATTTTTAGTATGCAATTAATCTACGGCTAAATAAATTATGTGAATAGTGTTGACTACACTATTGAGTCAATCCCAAATCTCAAATCTAAAATTGTATGATTCAAATTGTGGATGCTATCAGCCTTAACACTTACGTTCAAGGTCAAGGATTTCCTATTCTAGCGATACATGGTCATCCAGGTTCTGGTCGTAGTCTTTCTGTGTTTACCAATCACTTATCAAAACGCTTTCAAACTTTCGCCCCAGATTTGCGCGGTTACGGCAAAAGCCGCTATCGAGGTAATTTTGCCATGACAGATCATTTAACTGACTTAGAGGCGCTTTTAGACCGTTGGAAAATTGAAAAATGCGTGATATTGGGTTGGTCTTTGGGTGGTATTTTGGCAATGGAATTAGCCTTGAGGATGCCGCAGCGTGTTACTGGGCTAATTTTGGTAGCCACAGCCGCTAGACCTTATGGCAGTCATCCCCCCATAACTTGGCAAGATAACCTTTATACAGGGATAGCTGGCATACTGAATTTAATCAAGCCTAGTTGGCAATGGAATATTGAGACATTTGGCAAGCGATCGCTATTTCGTTACCTGATTCAACAACATACAGCTACTGCCTATAAATACATTGCTCAAGAAGCTGTACCAGCTTATTGGCAAACCTCGCCTGCTGCAACTCGTGCTTTGTCCACTGCGCTACGATCTAGATACAATCGCTTAACAGAACTAGAGCAGATTAATTGCCCTAGTCTGGTACTAGCAGGCGCACAAGACCGCCACATCACAGCTGAATCCAGCCTAGAAACCGCCAGAAACCTCAAGAATAGCCAGTGGCAATGTTATCCCAATACTGCACATCTTTTCCCCTGGGAAATTCCGCATCAGGTACTGAGTGACATTGACCAATGGTTAGAAGCACACCAAGAAAATTTTAGATTTTAGATTTGCAATTTTGGATGGAAAGTTCATCTAAAATCCAAATGCTAAAATCCCAAATTGATTGATTGTTTGCCTAAATTACATCTGACCGCTAAAGGCAGGCTTTACTTTGCGGTCAATCCGTTCCCCCAAGTCTTCGGCAATTGTCAAATTATCTGGTTTACAGCGTTTTACATTCACCTGTATTCCTTGCGCCCCTTCAAGTTCTAAATCTTCCACATAGCCTTTTAAGGCTATTTTGGCATCAGCAGAAGTCAGAAATGGCCCAAAGTAGTAAGTGCAACGGGGGTTTTGTGTTAATATTTCTACCCACCACGCTAATCCGAGACTATTAAATGTGTTGATTAAAGCTTCTTTCATGTCGTACCCGATGGTTTTCATGGTAGTTGCTGATTGATCAATCTGGTAGTAGTTGTTAGATACTACGCTGCTATTTTGTATGCTTTACATTTCTTTATACTCTTTTGCTCTTATTTTTCAAAGAGGTTTTTGTAACTTATTCAGATACAAAGTGTTTAAAGAACGTTGGCGATATACCTCATAAAGTGCCATTCCAGCGGCAACTGAGGCATTCAAACTAGGCGTTTTTCCTTGTAAGGGAATTGACACCAAAACATCACATGCACGTTGAGTTAACATGTTTAAGCCTTCGCCTTCAGAACCGATCACCAAAACCACAGGCCCAGTAAAGCGGACGGTATGTATGGGTTCGCTACCTGTGGCGGCGGTGCCGTAAATCCAAAAGCCAGCTTCTTTGAGTTCTTCCAAAGCGCGGCTAAGGTTCACAACTCTAGCTACAGCAAAGTTTTCTAAAGCGCCTGCGGCTACTTTTACCACTGTTGAGGTGATCCCCACAGCCCTTCTTTGGGGAATAACTAAGCCTTGAGCGCCGATTGCTTCAGCAGTACGGATAATGGCTCCTAAGTTATGGGGGTCAGTGATGCCCTCAGCTACTACAATGACGGGATCGTTGGCGACAGATTTGGCTTTGGCAATTAAGTCTGGTAATTCTAGGTATGAGTAGGGAGCAATTTGGGCTGCTATACCTTGGTGATTAGCACCTCCAGTAATTTGATCTAGGCGCTTAGGTTCTACTTCATCAATAACTGAGCCATTATCTTTTGCTTGAAGTAGCAAATTGTGAAATCGGGGATCATAACGTAACCGAGTTGTTACCCAAATCCGATTGAGTTCACGTTGATTTTCTAAAGCACTCAAAACTGGATGGCGACCATAGATCAAATCACTTTCGTTATCTTTATCTTCTGTATTTTTGAGAACAGGAGATGGGTGGGATAAGTGGCGATTTGGGTGGGAATTGCTGGGAGTGGGAAGACTATCTCGCTCTCCTGGTTTGGCTTTCCGAATAGGATTACCAATAAAACGTTTACTTTTAATTTTCACAGTTCGCCCACGATTGGGTTCGCCAGATGTCTGGAGTTTTTTGGGTTTGCTAGTCATAATGAGTTTCAATTTATTAGCTTATGAGTAGGCATCCTGAATTCTTAAGGTGTTAAACCGAACACACCAATTTGTGATTCATCAGGTGAAATTTCTCACTCTTGTTCGAGATGAAGTTTCTGCAACAATTCGGTTAAGCGTGGGATATCGGTAAGATACAAGTAACCAATCAAAGTTTCTAAACTAGTTGCTTGTTGATAAATTTCGGGAGAAAGGCGCTTGGGTCGTCCTGTAGAGGCGTTACGTCCCCGACGGACAATTTCTAGTTCGGCTTCCCTCAGATGAGGAATCAGCGATCGCAAATGTAGGGCTTGTGTTTCCGCTCTCACCTGGGCCACTACCAAACGGTGGTAATTTTCTAGTCGCTGTAATGGCAATAGATAGAGTATTCTAGCATAAAGCTCATAAATTGCGTCTCCTATATATGCTAGAGCAGCAGGAGAAATTTGCTGCACTTGTGTTGGGGGAATTGCTTGGCGTAATTGCACTGTGTTTGCTAAACAGGCTTGCACCCAAGATAAATCAGGTATAGGAGGTTCATCTTGTCTATCTATTGGCTCTTCCTCCTGGGACTCCACAAATTCATCATTCCTTAACAGAATATTTTTGAGGTAATTAATTTTTCTTGAGTATGTTTAAAGTATCTTACGTAGCACAATCTATACTATCAGGATTACCCAATTAATTCTATCTTTTTATAGGAGATTTTGGATTCAATAAATTAGACACAAGACAGCAGGGAACAAGAATTAGTCTATTTCCTGTTGCCTAACCGGAAGGGCTTTTAAATCTTTAAGTTGTTTGATATATCAATATGGCTGGCTTTTCTACCTCTCTCGCTAGGAGAGAGAGGTTAGCGTCCAGCTTTGATAAAAATTAAGCTATCCAGATAAACTATCGGATAGCTGAATTTCACCCTTTGGTTAAACTATCAAGACTCTTTGATGTTTTCTAGAGCCACGTCCACTGTAGTTTGCAGAGAGAGAAACTTCTCTAAGCGAACAAGTTTGACAGTTTGGGTAACGCGGGGATTAGAGACAATTTGCAAGGTGCCTTCAGCGTTTTGAGCCTGCTTGGCCAGCTTTACCAAGGCTCCCAAGCCAGAGCTATCAACAAAGTCAATTTTTGAGAGATCCAGAATAATGTGCTTTGGCCCCTCTTCAATTTTACTACCCAGTACCTTGCTAAATGTCGGTTCAGAAAAGGCATCTAACAAACCTGTGAGGCGGAATAGCTGATAGTTATCCCGGGCTTCACGAGTGCCTCTCAGGCTTACGGTTAGATTAAGTGGTTCAGCAATAATTCCCTCCTCAATCATTAAAAGTGAACGCTCAAGTATAGATGGTTTTTATGCACATTGTCTACAACCTGCTGGGATAGTAGAGTTTAGGCAAAGTAAAAAGTAAAAAATATTTTGACTTTTACCTTTTAACTTTTGATTTTGGCAGTCTCCATCTAGCACTTTTTATATTTTTACTTAACCTCAGCGTTAGTAACTGTGCTTAGTGATCGCATTGCTTGGACAAATTGCTCAAATAAGTAATCAGCATCGTGGGGGCCGGGGCTGGCTTCGGGGTGATACTGTACCGAGAAAATGGGCAAAGACTTATGACGGACACCAGCAACAGTGCGATCGTTCAAGTTCAGGTGGCTGATCTCGACAACGGCTTGAGGTAAGGTATCTGGGTTAATGGCAAAACTGTGGTTTTGGCTGGTAATTTCGATGCGCCGTTGTAAACCCGCAGGCTGATTTAAACCCCGATGGCCAAATTTAAGTTTAAAAGTTTCTGCACCCAGGGCATGACCTAAAATTTGGTGTCCCATACAAATACCAAACATAGGTTTTTGGCTTTCTAGGAGAGTTTTGACTGTTGCAATACCTTCTGTCACGGCGGCTGGATCGCCAGGGCCGTTGGAGAGAAAGATGCCATCTGGGTTGTAGCTGAGAATTTCCTCGGCTGGTGTGTTTACCGGAACAACAATCACGCGACAACCGTAACTAGCCAAACGGCGCAAAATATTGCGTTTTACACCAAAATCAATGGCGACAACAGTAAAAGTTTCTCCGCCATTGGTAACGTTTTCTTGATTGAATTCCCAATCAGGGATGGTTGGTTCTGACCATTCATAAACTTGGGGCGTGCTGACTTCCTTGACTAGATTTAAGCCAGCCATATTGGGAAATCCCTGCACTTGTTCTAGTAATTCTGCCTCATCAAGAATTTCTGTAGAAATCCCGCCGTTCATTGCGCCGAACATGCGAATTTTGCGGGTGAGGGCGCGGGTATCAATGCCGTAGATACCGGGAACTTGGTGTTGTTTGAGGTATTCGGGTAAGGATTGTGCCGATCGCCAGTTACTTGGTTTATGGCAAATATTGCGAGCGATCGCCCCTCGCGCTTGCGGCCTTAACGATTCTTCATCTTCAGGATTAACGCCTGTATTCCCTAATTCAGGGTAGGTAAAAATCACAATTTGACCACAGTAACTAGGGTCGGTCAACACTTCTTGATATCCGGTCATACCAGTGTTAAACACCACTTCCCCGATGGTGGTTCCCGTCGCACCAAAAGACCAACCACGGTAAGCAGTGCCATCTGCTAAGACAAGTAGAGCAGGTATTGCGTCAGACAGGGACATAGGCGATAGATTAGGGATGGGGAAGTTAATAGTGAGCAGTCTGTCATCCCCAATATAGTCAATACTGCGAGAGTTAATTATCCCATGAGTTCAACAACTGTGCATTCTCTAGGTAATTAATTAAGAATTAAAAATTAAGCAGACAAAATTTTTCCAGGGTAATCGGTGGCAGAAGTGGTTTTGCAGTTGTTTGGGTAGGTAAAATAGATATCAATTATGCTTCAGTCTTTTTTATCTCGTGCAGCCCTGATTTTGATCTCAAGCGCTTTAGCCGTTTTGGGTGTTGCCTGTAGTGAAGACAAACAGACTACTGAGAGTGTTGTTAATCAACAATCTGTGGTGAAAGATAATTCATCAGTACAGCCCTCTGTTGAATCAGCAGCCCCAGTAAACCGCCCGGAACCTGAAGCACTGCCGCCGTCGGAACTTGAGCCAAATTCGTTTGAATTGGGATTAGACAAAGCCGCAGGAGCCGTGAGTATTAGCCAATCGGCACAGTCGGTTGAGGATTGGAACTTAGTGGCTAATCAATTTCAAGAGGCGATCGCCCTCATGGAAAAAGTCAGCCGCCAAAGTCCAGATTTTGTCTCGGCTCAAGGAAAAATCGTCGAATACCAACGGAAGGTGAAGTATGCTCTGCAAAAGGCAAATCCTAATTTGCAGCAGGCCTCAACTGACAATCAAAAAATAGTGGTGGCAGTTCCCCAGCCCAAAACTGTGGCTAAATTTATGCCACAACCGACTGTTACAACCAGACAGCAGCCAGAACAGCGGGTTTTTTCAGCAGTAGAAGTTCCGCCTCCCGAAAAAAATGTGTTTGTTGCCCCAATCAAACGCCGCGTTGGTGGTACGCCGATTGTGGAAGTCACCTTTAACGGTCAGCAAAAATTCGACATGATTGTGGATACAGGAGCGAGTGGGACTGTTATTACTCAGCAAATGGCTAATGAGTTAGGGATTGTTGCTGTGGGTAAAGCCAAAGCAAATACCGCCAGTTCCAGAGCCGTAGAATTTCCTGTGGGTTATGTCGATTCAATGGCAGTTAGTGGGGTAAGGGTGAATCGAGTGCCAGTGGCGATCGCTGGGACAGATTTAGAAACTGGCCTATTAGGACATGACTTTTTTGGTAACTACGATGTCACCATTAAACGTAATGTTGTTGAGTTCCGTCCTCAATCCCATTCAGAAGTTAATTCGATAGAAATTGAACTAACTCCTCCAACTTCGTCCACGAACTCCCGTTCTGTAGAATTTCCTTAGCCAAACTCACGCCTTGAGCATGATCTAACAATGGGATCGCCCCCGCAACTTGTAGGGCTAACGAAGCATTTAACGCTACAGCATCTTGTTGTGCTGTGGTTCCTTTGCCTTGCAGCACAGCTTTGAGAATTTCAGCATTTTCCTGCACATCGCCACCCTTAAGAGCATTGATAGATACAGGTGTTACACCCACTTCTTGAGGATTGATAGTAGTTAACTGCACTTTGCCGTCAGATAACACAGCTAAATCAGTTAAATCCCCAAGGCTGGCTTCATCAATTCTTTCGCGTCCGTGTAAAACGATCGCTTTTTGTTTGCCCAGATTATGTAACGCTTGAGCAACAGTTTCTAAAAGTTTGGGCGTAAACAACCCCACCACCTGCCCAGTCGGACGCAAGGGATTAACTAACGGCCCTAGTAAGTTGAAAACAGTCCGAATTCTCAGATTGCGGCGCAGTTGAGCCACTGATTTCAGTGCTGGGTGCCAACCAGGGGCAAATAAAAAGGTGATCCCGACTTCTTGTAAGGCGGCTTGGACTTTTTCGCTAGGCGCGCTTAAGTTGACACCCAATGCTTCTAAAACATCTGCGCTACCTGTAAGACTAGAGGCGGAACGATTACCATGTTTAGCTACAGGTACACCATAAGCCGCGACTACAAAAGCCACCGCCGTAGAAATATTGAAAGTTGATGAACCATCACCGCCAGTTCCACAAGTGTCTATGACAGTGCTGAGTGCTATGGGTTGAGGGCTGAGTGGTCTACTCTGAGATTGTAATACCTCGGCCATACCGGTTAATTCTTCGGCGGAAACGCCTTTAAAATTGAGGGCAGTTAAAATTGCTCCTGATATCTCTGGGGGAACTGCTTCACTCAGCCACCCTTGCATCAATTCCGCAGCTTGGGGGCGTGTCAAGGATTGACCGTCTATTAATTGCTGTAGCAGAATATACCAGCTTGTAGAAATTTCTGGGGAAGTTGTCATAGCTAGGGTTGTAAGTGATGAAAATGCGATCGCCAAGGCTTCCTAAGAAGCGGATATGGCAGCTATCGTACCGGAAAATGAGCAGCTATCAAAGTTAGTTGAGTTCAAATATCAAGGCTTAATTGAATAAACTGGTTCATATCATTTTGACTTTGCATTTCGTTTGATAAATGCTTGACAACTTGGTAATTAGTAATAAATAGCTCGTTACCTTTAGCCGCACTATTCTGTTTATAATTATTCATTCCATACTGTAATTCCCACTCAAAAATATAAATATTATCACATTTAAAATTATCACGAATTTGGGGAGAATTATCGTAAGTAATCAGCCAAGGATGATGGCATTGTTTTAAGCTTTCAGCAAATCTTTGATGTTCAAAAGAGGTGTGTAAGTCTCCATCCTTACCATAGAGTCTAGATTTAGTAGCACTAAAATATGGCGGGTCTAAAAATAAAAATACATTTTCACCTTTTTCATTTAACAGGCAACTATAATCTAAGTTAGTTATTTTTATGTCTGCTGTTAAAATAGACTCTAGCTTTTCTAAACGATCAATTGAAGAATGCGTAAATCTTTTATGAAAAGATTCCTGAGAAAAACCACCAGATTCTATAGTTCCTGAAAAAGTAATTCTGTTAAGGATAAAGAAACGTACTGCTCTTTCTAAATCAGACAAACTTTTTACGTCTACAGTAGTTAGCTCTGTGAATAATAACTTACCATCTGTATATTGATTTTTTATCCTGCGTATTTCTTGAACTAATAGAAATATATCAGATTGCGCGATTTTCCAAAATAAGAATAGTTCTGGATTTAAATCATTAATCCAAATTTTTAAATCAGGATATATTTGCTTTAAATAAATAAATACAGAACCACCGCCAACAAAAGGTTCTCGAAATTCGGAAAAATTATCTGGTAAGTATTCAATAATCTGTTTTATCGCTTTGGATTTGCCTCCAGGATAGCGGAGGGGACTTTTGAGCATAATTATAAATCTTTTATGAATTTCCAGACACTTCTATTTTCAATTTATCATTATTTACTGCTTCTAAACCCAGTTTCCTAATAATTTGTTTTTGAGGATTATTAAATACTTTGCTATTGATGTTGAGAAAATTTTCAATTTCTTCTAATGAAGCGTCTGGTAATATTAAGCAATCTTTAACTTTATTGCCAGTCAGCTTTAACTTAGTATTAAATAAAACTTGTTGATTATTGAGCATCAAAGAATCTAAATTAGAAAATAAAATTAGCTTAAATAAACCATCTTGAATATCTGGGAGTTTCGGAAAAGATGCTTGTGATGTATTTTTTGATTCTTGTATGACACATATATCTTTATCAAAGATAATCTCATCAGGAGTTAAATAATAAATCCCTCCTAAATAGTTTTCAATACTAAAAGTAGATTTTAATCCATCTACTAAATATTCTAGTTTATGAGAAGTAAGGGCTTCTCTTTTACTAGCACTTTGAGAACCTTTAAGAGAGATGTTTTTAAATTCATCAAACTCATCTGTGATTTTTCTGAGATATTTATCTATACCTGCTCGTGAGTGAATTTGAACTCCACTTTGACGAGAGATACTTTCATACGAATCCAATGCAGTTTCAAAAATATTAACAAACCTAGATTCAAATAAACTTTTATTCCAATGCAGTGCGCTTTGACGATATGCCAGTATTTCATCTATTTGCTCTTTAATAAATAAATTATCAAATTTTTGGTTAGTAAGTTTATTTCTGTCTATTTGTCCTTTTTTATTGCTTTTCTCTGCTGTTTTATAGTAAGCCAGAACAATATAAATATTTAGCAAGTTCATCCAAGATACTGTAGAATATTGAATTGCATCTCTATCACCATCTTTACCTTCATCTTTAAGTACAGGGATAATTGTTATTATTTTGGATGAATTATATGTATTGTAAATCCTTGCAAAAGGATAGCTTCTAGTTCTTTTAGGTGATACCCATTTTGAATATGCTATTTCTGTTTTAGGTGTTCTGATTAAACCATATCCACCTACTTTATTAATATCAAAATCATCAAAATTAGTTTCAATTAGTTTATCATTTAAGAATGTTCTATAAGTTACACCCTTAATAAAACCAGTAAAATGCAAAATGTTAGGCATAATTTAAAACTTTAAGATGATTTTTTCAAAGCCATATAAAATTATATGTGAATTAATTCTTATCTTAAGAATATAAATGAGATATTAAAACTATACAAGGCACAATTCAATTTTCCCTAATTTCCTTCTAAGCATAGTTATGAAGTGACTCTTTATCTTAAAATATCTTTATATTTGTTGTAGAGAATAAATGTTTTTATGTCTCGTTCTGTTCCCTATCAACCGTTGTGGTTGCGACTACTGCATGGCGTGAGTGGAATTTTTGCGATCGCAGCCATCATCACTGGATTTCTAGTTTACAATACTTACGATGGACGATTTGGTAAAATTTCATTACCGCAAATTGGCGATATTCAAGGGATTCATGGCACTTTTGCCTTATTTTTCTTGATTGTGCTACCAGCATTTGCAATTTACAGCTTTCATGCTGGGAATAGGCGACTTATCCAAGCTAATTCATGGGAACAACTCAGTCAAGTTGGTAAACCAATTTGGTGGATGAGTTTGCAAAGACTAGCTAACACTCTTATACTAGTTGCTTCAGTTTTTTCTGTAATTTCTGGCAGGATGATGAAAGAAGAATGGCTTCCTGCTGGAGAAATTAATGATATTTGGTATACCCTACATCTTATCGCTTGGTGTGTGATAGTTGGCTGTTTAGCTATTCATCTTTTAATGTCTATTAAAGTGGGTGGTCTGGCATTGTTATTGTCTATGTTTTCTTTGCAAGTTCGCACAGAAGATAGTCCAAATCAATGGATGACTCGTTACCGTACTTGGTGGAGTAGCTTACAAACTAACTTTGGGGAAAGAGCTAATCAATTGCTAGATAATAATTTAAGTTTGAGAATTATTGAGGGGTTTGTATTGATTGGAGTTGTTGTTGCATTTCTCCTACCTCTATTTTTCTCGGAATAGTAATATTTAATTAATAGGTTGTGAATAAGAAAGTTATTAATTCTCACGCAGAGGCGCATAGACGCGTTAGTTGCTTCCCGAAGGGTAGGCGCAAAGAGTATTTATTTATCTACTCTCTGCTTTCTCTGTGCCTCTGTGGTTCTTTAAAATAATTCTGTTAACGTAGTGAACGAAATATTACACGACCTGGCAATTCTTCTTGATTAATGCGTGCATAAACTCGCAAACAAGTTAAAACTTCTCCAGGAATACCGCCACAATTTAGCTGTAAATCATCTTTGGAAAAAGCACATATATCAGCATAGAGTCCTGACAGTTGGCGAATTCTGACATTGTGACCTGATTTATTGGCTTTATCCGCAACTTTTTTTAAGGTTCGGCGTGATTCTTGTTGTAATTTTCCCCACCAAGAATAGCGTTCAACGGGGGGAATGAATACTAAAGAATGTATGGCTTCATCTATATCAATCCAAGTACGTACAATGGCTAAAATATCGTTATTTTCTTCGGCTTTTTGGGTGCGGTAAAAGCGGTCTGTTAAAGCTTCTATGTATTGTTGTTGCTGTTCTGGTTTGGAATTGAAAGGAATAATATCAAAGCTAAAAATACTTTTTAAGGCATGATGTAAATCTGGTTCTATCTCTATAAATTTGAGATATAAATTTAATAAGCCAGCGAGTAATTGTAAATCTTCTGATTCGTGAATTGGATGTAACTTTGATTTTAAAAGTGCTTTTTGAGATAAACATAACCCCTGAACATTCACACTACCTTTGAGTCCAGGGTAAATAATTTCATCTCTGATAAATGGAAGTTGATAGAAGTTAGATTTATCTTCTACTGCACCAATTTCTTGAGCTAAATCTAAGGCGCGTTGTTGCCAAAATGCAGCTAAATCATCAGGTATTCGTAGTAATTTACGGTGAATTTCATGCCATAAATCAGTGTCAGTTTGGCTTTGTAATGGTGCATCACCTAAATATAAACTTAGTTCTGAGTCAGCATCCCAAACGTCTTTAAGATGGTTTAGTTTTAATTCATTTGAAGATTGGATAATAATCGTTTCTTTTTGATGTACAGGCTGCAACAAATATTGGATTTCTTGCAGCAATTCTGCACAAATTTCAGCACCAGGATCATCAGGTATTTCTGTATAGGCTTGGTTTAATGCAGCTTCTAGTCCATACAGGCTACACCGCAATAACCTGGCTAATTCGGAGTTTTCTGTTTCTAATAGTTGACGTAGATGCTGCATGGTGAGTAAGGGTTTGCATTAATTTAAACGCAAAAGGGCGCAAAGGTAAACGCGGTGAGACCAGCCCCCGTCTTGGCGGTTTCCGTCACGATGGGGGACTGGCGAACCCGAAGGGAGTAACGCGGAGTAAGTTAGTGTATGCCACAGAAGGGATCGCGTTCTTTATCGACTTCGTTAGGTTGCAATTCTAATTCTGCACGATAAACACAACCTTCTTGTTTTAAACATTCTTGACTTGTAGATATCCAGTAGGGAACTTCGCCGGGGTGCATTCGCAAAATACCTTTGTTGTCTAAGGTGACACGATATTGACAAGGATAGTCTGTAGTGACGGATGGTTTACTGAGTGAACCGATACGTATCCATTTTTTTCTGTTAGTTTCAGTGTCGGTTTGATAGACGTAAAATGTGTGTTGTCCAGTGTATGGAAAGGGAGGTAAGGGATTACTAATTAAACCTTTTCCTGGTTGGGGTGAACCATCGCGGAGGTAATGAAATTCGTGTAGAGATTGATTATCATTTGAGTCGATTTCAAAGACTAAATGATAAGCATTTGGTTGATCTACGGTTGCTGACTCGATGACATTGACTGCGATATCGCCATCAGTTAAGTCTTTATTTGGTCGTTCTACGGCGATGTTCCATTTTAGTTCACCGTCGGCAAATAATGAGGTGTCGGAAGCTGCTAAGATGGCAGAACCAACATCAATACCAGGAACATCAATTAAATAATGGGGATTTCCTTGACATAATAAAACGCTAAATTGTAATGTCTGGTCAATTTCAAATTGCACTTTGATTTTTTTGAGAAACTCCGCTTCTTCCATCCCTAATTTTTCCATGAGATGCTTACCGTCGAAGCTTCCCCACAGTCTTAAATCACCGTCTTCGTAGTCTTGGCGATAAATAATATTAGTTAACTGTATACCTTGCCAAGCTGTACGCACTTTGGCGACTGTTTCCCAAGGTGCAATTTGATGGAGTTCTTGTCCTGCTTTAAATACTGGTAGTAGTTCGTTACTTTGGGTTTTGCGTTTGAAGTTGCAAGGTAAGTAATAAAATAGATTTTTAACGTCAATTTCTAATTGATTCGCGCCTTTTTGTAGAAGTGCTTTTGATTCTTCGGGGTCAAATCTAAGTCGGCGTAATTTTTCGGCGTAACACGCACCTGCGGAGGTGGCAAGTTTAGTAAATTCTAAAACAAAGGTGATGCGTTCTGGGTTCCAAACGAAGTAGGGAGACTTGCTAAATTCCTGGTAAATATGGCGTTGTACTAAGTCGAGATTGCAAGTTTTTCCTGAGAGAATTAACCAGTCAACCTTGTGGGTATTCCAAGCATCGATGGTGTTATCTTCTGAACGTAAGCGGCTTTCCATTAAGCCTTTGGCAATACCAATGGCTTCTTTTATGGCAGAGGTGGCAACACGTTCAAATTGTTGATTATCTAGGGTGACTGCAATATTATCGGGGTTGTGAATTTGATATTTGATTGCGCTTTGGGTGAGAAGTTCGGCAATTTGTTGTTCAGATATTGTAAAGGTTACAAGTGAATTATCGGTTGGCAATTTTTGTCCGAGTTTGAGTTTACCTGCTTCTGCGTGATCCCACAGTGTGTAAAAGGTTTGTAGGCGTTGTGGTGCTTGTTGCCAACGGGTTGGTAATACTTTCTCGGCTGTATCTAAGGCATCTTTATAAGCTGCGTCGCCTTCGGGATTTTCTCTATCTAAGCATTTTAGTAAACTGCCTGTTTTGAATTTACCTTGGTCAAGAAAACGCTCGTTTAATTCGGCACTAATTAAGTCTTCGAGTTTTTCGCTGTCGATATCGCCACGGGTAACTGCTGTTAAGAGAAAATCTGCGATCGCAACTTTTAATAACCTAAATACTCTTAGTGTAATTAATTCGCCACCAAGTTGTAAATGTCCCGATGAACCTAATAGTTTTGGCGTTAATTTATAATATCTGCCGCCTAAGCCTCGGTCTTCGTTATTGGCAAAGAAGGGGGTTTTATCTTCTAAGGTTAATTCAATTAATGCTAAGTCTGTTGTGCCACCACCGATATCTAAAACTAATACATTTTGTGACCATTTATTCCCATCGCGGCGACAACGAGTTTTAAAAGATTCAATCCCAATATTTAAATTACCGCCGAATTCTCGCCAGAGGAAAAATATGGCTACAGAAACAGCTTCATCGTAAGCTGTTTGCACATCATCAATACCTAATTGTTCAACTAACTGCTTAACTTCTTTGCGAACTACTGGCGGTGCAACGGTGGGATAGGTAACAACTGCGGTTAACAGTTCACCTTCAGAAAATCTGCGTCTGGCGCGTTGGCGATAATCTTCGGTTAAATCAATTAAATGCGCCCAAGCTGCTTGAATTAATTGGTTAACATTAATATTAACTTCGGTATCATTTAACATTACGGGGAATGTTTTATTCTGACCAAAATACCGCTTTGGTGAATGATGAAACCGACTGATAATTTCTTTTAAAGAACTGCTAGTACCTTGAGCGATCGCTTTTTTTCGATTATCTCTTGCTTCTCGCCCCATTTTCAGTTTTAATACTTCTAAGTTGGAGATTTCTAACTCGCTGGGGATTTCGCTATCGCGGCGGTCAATATCTAGAACTACGGGAATTAAATTTTGCGATTCTAAGGTGGGAACGCGAAAAACTTCGTGATATATTTGATATAGTTTTTTACTAGCGGCGCGTTGAAATTTTTCGCTATTACCTAAAGATAATTCGATTTGGCGAATTGCTTCTAAAAATCTTTCTCTGTTATCACTTTCAAAAATTTCGCATAAACGACTAGGTTCGATTTCTAAGTTTTTACTAATATCAATAATAAATTTCTGCCACTCAACTTCGCTGATTTCTGGTAGTGCTTCAGAAGCAGGAGAATTGAGCCATTGCAACAGGCGATCGCGCAATCTCAATTCCTGTTCCCGTGGTAAAATTTCCGCAATGGGAATTTCTATCGGGTCAAACAAAGTCACGGTAGAATTTGACGTACCAAAATCTAAAGCAAACCATCCCGGAAATCTTTTGACTTGTTGATAGTTAACTGGTTCTTCCGGTGGGTTTGGTAGTGACTCAGAATTCATAATTTGCGCTTCAGCAGTAGATGGTGTCCATAAATAACAAACAGCCTGAACTTGCTTAGGTTCAGATAATACTGGTTCCCCTGAAAAGTCGGAATCAAAATATTCAACAATTACTTGTAAGGTACAGTTGATTGGTTCTGTTAAAGGTTTCTCTAATTTACAAGGATATTGTTCTAGTTGTCCGATTTGGGAAATTTTTGGGGTGACAGCATCGAAGGGTTTATATGCTTTTTGAATTTGGGTTGTTAGTTCGCTGGGTGTACCTTTAACGGAGAAGTTTATCCGGGCAATATGGGGTACATTATTACCAATAGCAACTAGTTGAATAATGGGAAGTTCTAAATATTCGTTTTCGTTAATTTGGACTTGAAAGCGTGGAGGGAGGCGAATTTCTACTGGCATTTTTTAGTTCCTTTCTTTTATTTCGCGTATAGACGCTGTAGCGGCTTCCCGCAGGGTAGGCGCAAAGGCGCAAAGGTATTAGTGTTTGGTAAATGAATTAAGATGTTGTAACTACTTCAAACTACCTAAATGTTCTAAACGAACCGCAAAGAACGCATAGACGCGATAGCGGCTTCCCTCAGGGTAGGACACGAAGGAAAGAAGGAGAAGAAGATATTAGTTAGACAATAAATTACCTAGTAACCAGGGATATCTAAATCAGAAGTGGTGGCTATTTCTGCGAGAATATTTAACCAAGTGGGAATAGCCAGTTTTGGTGGTAAGTCTCCAGCAGCAAGGTATCTCAACAATGCTTCTTTTTTGGAAATATTTTGCAGGGTGGGAATAATTTGGTCTAAAATTCCTTCGATTTCTGAGTTGACTTGTTGATTTACTTCACTCACATACTGCACTAAATGTAAACTGGCACTGGTAGTTATTTCATCACGCAAACGTAATACTAACATTTGATGATGGCTGGCTCTGGGTGAATTTTGATTTCTTTCGGGAGACCAATCAAATATTTGACCAATGTTGTGTTTTTCGTCTTGGCGTGCGAGGGGAAATATCAATTCGGGGGCAATTTCTTTATCTTTGCTATTAATTTCTGCAAGAATAGCTTCTTTCCATTGATTGGGGTCGGAACCTAACAGTAATTTATAAAATAAATCGGCTTCTTCTCCACCAAAACCTATTTCAATTTCTTGTTCCATTTCTGGTGAGAGAAGAGATTTGAGATAGTCCCGTGCTTCAGCTACTTGATTGGAGAGTTTATTTAATAAATCTACCACTGCTTGACGAATGCGATCGCGGGCAAATATCTCGACTTCTTGCACAGTTTTTTCAAAGGTAGGATAGAAATCATCACTCTTACTTGGTAAAGCATTATTAGTGCGATTTCCTCTTTCAAATAACTTACCGGCCGCACCTTTTGTTTCAGCTATGGTGATAGCACCATTATTTGCTTTGTTAAACAATAAAGTCCACTGGTTCCAGTTGAGAATTTTAAAGGTGAGTTCGTCTTTCACAACTTCACTCACGACAGTTCCGCGACGGTCTTTGAGTGGTTCTTTGCCTAATTCTTTTTGAAAGTTGCGGTAGGTTTTATCTAAACTATCGATAGCATTTCGCAAATCAATTAATGTGGGACTATCAACAGTTGGTATACCTTGTTCGTGAATTTCAGCGATGATATTTTTCAGGTTTTCTTGTTGTTGACGGAGACTTTCAGCCGCACGACGGGTGTCTTCATACAGTTGCTTAAGTCCGTGCATTGCAACGTGATTTTGAATTAATTCTCGCAGTTTAGCAATACCGCCATCTTGAGCAAAATAACCTAATTGTCTTCCCAGTTGACTACGTGCATCCGACTCTAGTAGTCTTTCGCTGAGGCGAGTCCATTTTTGCTGTAAACGTTTTGATCGCTCCAGGTAATTAGGATAATCTAAGTTAGATAAAAATTCTGGCGAACCAGCTTTAACACTACTCGAACGTTTGGCTAATTCCGCTAGTCCCAATAGGGGTGATAACAATACAATGCGGTCTTTTTGAGTTGTGAATGCACTCGCGCCATCAATAGTTGTTTGCAGAACTTTGAGTTTTTGAACAACAGCATTCTCATATAAAGGAGTGTTGGTTTCTTCGATGAGTTGGTCGAGTTCTCTTTCGCCCCCTTCACTTTCTAGGGGTAACTGGTCAAAACGACCGACACCAACCAAAATTAAATCTTTCAGGTCTTGTCCCGGACGCTGTTGCTGCATCATGGTAAAGATTTTATTGGCGCGATCGCTCCCCGGCGATTTACCATTGAGCAAGATTAAAATTGTCTGGACTTCCGCCAATTCTCGCAGCGATAAAAATGTATCCCTCGCACCAGAGTTCGCCGCACCCAAACCCGGAAAATCTAACAAAATAAATTCGGAAGCATCGGTTACATCCCAAATTTCCCGCGAGATTTTCACTTCAATATCAACACGGCGAATTAAGGGGAAACTATTTTGTAATAACTTGGTGGCTAACTTTTGGGGTGGACTGGGTAAACGGATATGTGCTGGCGGTAAGTCTGCAAACCTGAGAGTTTGAATAGCCATTGGTTGTTCTGCCAGCTGTAAACCCTCCCGTGCTGTGGCATGATCAATCTGATAATGGCCGCTACACATCGCCTCGCCGTAGGAACTATAAGCACGCACAAATAACACCAACTCCCGCAGCAAATAGCGTAACTCTAAATTATTACTCTGATTCCATGCTTGTTCACACCAAGCCAGAATATCTTTGCCAGAGTTTAACTGTGCAACCTGTATAGGCACAAGTCCGGCTGCTGCTGACCTGCGGCTGGCTTCTGCTAACATATAGCGCAGGCACTCTTTCACCCCTTCATGGGAAAGATACTCAACAGTAAAATTTCCCACTTGAGTAGTCGTAAATTCATCTTGGGGGATGAGGTGAATGGCTGTAACGTTACCCGTAGTGGGGTTTTCATTGACTGGTAACGCATCTGCATATCCGATTAAGCTACCTAATAATAAAGTTTTGCCACTACTAAATTCTCCCATCACACCAATTTTCACAGGGGAAGTTGCAAGTTCTACGGTTTTCTGGGCAGTTTCTCGCAAACGTTCCAGACATTCATCCAGGCTGGCTGGAACCCAGTCTTCTTGTTTAGAAGGATACTGCGGTACCGAGTTAATTTTTTGGAGTATAAATTCGCCATACTCTTTAAAATTTGCTAATTTTTCAGATTCCATACAATAGTTACCGTTAAAAATAAAATTTATGTGAGTTTTATAACATAAAAGTTGCCAGCAGATGTAATGGTGTTCCTCATTTAAGTGAGGTACATCTTGCTGATATCAGAAACTACAATGTCCCTGATGCAATGGTGAACTGTGATATCTATTGATTGGGAATTGGTTAGCATCTAGGTATATCTGTTCTCAAGCAAACAGCTATTTATTCTGTACAAAAACTTAATAACAGTCATTTTTAATCAAAATTTAACTTTATTACCCAGAATCTCATCTTAGTGAGTATTAATGCACAAATATGCACTTCTGAAGAATTCTTTTTTGATAATTTTTATGTTTGAAAAACAATGTCTACAACAAAAAAATCAGGATTTAAGCTAATTTTTAATCGTTGATAATCCGATTCCGCAGCTTTTTCTGTATAAAATGTATCATTCACGATTACTGTCAAATTTTAAGTCGAAAGATTAAAATAACTTAATTAAGTCAAAGTCTACGCTATATCAATACCAATTTTGTAATATTTGAAAATATTTTAATTTACAAAAAATTCAACATTATTACTTAAAAATTTAAGCATAATTGATTTTGCAGCAGCAAAGTTATGTTACATTTCTATTTACGCAAAATATTATTTACCCAGTGATCTGACCCACTCTTAAGATAGATGTCTTACTAAAGTGATAATACTAAGATCATAATAGTAACTATTTATTTTCTGGGGTAATATCGCAGGATAGAAAATAAACAGTTTTTAAAATTTAAGTTAATTTTTCAGATTTTATATCATATTCTTCTCCGTAGAAGTAGGCAGGTAAAAGTGTTCTCTGAAAGGGTGCAAAACTTAAATAATAAACTTGATGAAAGCACGAAAATAGTGCAGAAGCGCAATACAAAAAATATAAGCGATCGCAAGTTAATAACCATAGCATTAGCGGATGCTAATCATGAACTAGCAACAAAATTTGATAACCAGATAGTAACAGAACCAAACTCATTTCCGAAAACTTCTCAAATCCAAGCAATCTGGCAGATGCTTGCAGATATGTACTTTCGGATTGATCCCCACGGTATTATTTTAGAATATCAATCAAGCAAAACATATAATTTAATTAAACCATCCACCATAATTCCTGGTAAGCAATTACTAGAGTGTTTACCAACATCTCTTGTCATCCGCTTTCATCAAGCAATCAATCAAGCTTTGCAAACTCAGGCTGTAGTTAGTTTTGCATATAGTTTAGATTTAGGAGAAAGTAAGGCACAATTTGAAGCCAGATTATTACCCTTAGAATCACAAGAAATTATCGTACTTGTGCGTGATATCACTCACATAGTCCAAGAAGCTTTTATTGAGTGTGGTGATAACTTTCGGACTATTGTCGAAAACGCCAACAATATTATTTTTTCGCTCACTCCTGATGGTTTATTTTCTTATGTATCTTCCAACTGGAAAGATATTTTAGGGCATGAAGTAGCAGAAGTTGAAGGTCTGCATTTTGCGGGCTTTATACATCAAGAACATTTATCAACTTGTGTAAATTATTTCACCACAGTTTTCACCACAGGTCAACAGCAAGAGGCAATTGAATATCGTGTGAAACACAAAAATGGTAATTGGCAATGGCATAGTTGCTACTTATCAGCCATCAAAGATGCTACTGGCAATATTATTTACTTTATTGGTATTTGCCACGATATTACAGTTCGCAAACAAGAAGAACTACGGCGACAGCGTACAGAAAAAGCTTTAAGAAAATCAGAAGCCAAGTTTCGCGCTAAAACTCAGCAGCTAGAAGAAACACTGCGACAATTGCAACAAACCCAGGCTCAACTGATTCAGTCAGAGAAAATGTCTAGTTTGGGACAGTTGGTAGCAGGTATTGCTCACGAAATCAATAACCCTGTGAATTTTATTTATGGCAATGTGAAATATGCCAACGATTATGTACAGGATTTATTACATTTAATTCAACTTTATCAACAATATTTTTACCCACCAACACCAGAAATTCACCAGCAAATATATGCAGTTGATTTAGATTTTATCCGCCAAGATTTACCTAAAGTATTAGATTCGATGAATAGTGGTGCAGAACGCATTCGTCAGATTGTCTTGTCTTTACGCAATTTCTCACGGGTTGATGAAGAAGGGGTAAAATTAACGAATATCCACGAAGGTATAGATAATTCGCTCCTACTATTGCAAAACCGCTTGAAATCTCAACCAGAATCTCCAGAAATTGAGGTGATTAAAGAGTATGGGGATTTACCACAGGTGATGTGTAACCCTGGACAGATGAATCAGGTATTTATGAACCTGTTAACAAATGCTATTGATGCTTTAGAAGAAGTCGCTATTCCCCATCCACAAATTCAGATTCGCACATATTTGCAAGCAGACGATCGCATAGTTATTAGTATTACTGACAACGGGCCAGGAATCAACGAAAAAATTCGCGATCGCATCTTTGACCCCTTCTTTACCACTAAAGCCGTAGGCAAAGGTACAGGTATGGGGTTATCAATTAGCTATCAAATTATCGTCAAAAAACACCGTGGTGAATTACATTGTGTGTCCACAGCAGGAGCAGGAACTGAGTTTTTAATTAGCATACCCAGACTAGTAGAATAAGGCAAAAATAAAAAGTTAAAAGGCAAAAGTAAAAATTTTAATTTATTCAGCTTTTGCCTATTTTTAGGTAGTAAATTTATTCCTGATTTCTGACTTTAAAACTTATCCTTTACCATCAAATGCACACCGCCATCCGGTGTAAATACTATGCCACGCCGGACAGGTTTGATAGGAGCTTTTTCTAACAACTCTAATGAGTAGTGAGAGAGGATTGTTGCTAGAACTAGTTTCATTTCAAATAAAGCAAACGCCATTCCCAAACAGCGACGATTTCCACCACCAAAAGGCACAAATTCATAAGGAGAAAATTGGCGTTCTAGAAACCTTTCTGGTCGAAAATGCTGAGGTTCTGGATAAATATCTGGGCGATGATGAGTTAAATAAATACAAGCAGATATTGTCATACCTTTGGGTAAATCGTAACCCATCAATTGCATAGGAGCTTGTAAAATGCGCGGTAAACTAAAGAAAACAATTGGATAAATTCGCAGTGTTTCAGAGCAAACAGCATTCAGATATGGTAGTTGAGCAATTGTTGTAGGATCTGCACTTGAGATATCAACAGAATTAAGTTCTTGCAGTAATTTTTCGCGGACTTCTGGCACATAATGAATCCAATATAAAGCCCAAGCTAATGCGATCGCAGTAGTTTCATGGCCAGCAAATAGCATAGTCATCAACTCGTCGCGTAGCTCCTCATCACTCATGGGTTGACCATTTTCATCCCGCGCAGACAATAGCAAACTCATAATATCTTCTGCTGAGGATTCTGGTTGATGGCGACGTTCCCGAATTTCTTGATAAATTAGCTCATCAAGCTGCTGTCTACGTCGGATAAATTTCCCCCAAGGACTCCAAGCACCTAAATCTCGTTGCAATGACTGGAAAAATAAGAAAACAACGCTCAATGGTGCATTAAAAGTATCCAACATCTCAACTAAGATTTGCTGAATTTTTTGGTAACGTTCCCCTTCTTTGAGTCCAAAAACAGCGCTTAAAATCACCTTCAGGGAAATTTCCTGCATACTGGGACGAGCAATAAATGATTGCCCAACTTGCCATTGACTAGTGACTTGATTAGCAATTTCACAAATCAAATTACCATAGGCTTTCATCCGTTCCCCGTGAAAAGGCAGCATTAAAAGTTTACGCTGTTGCAAGTGGCGATCGCCATCAAGTAATATTAATGAATTTGTGCCTACCAAAGGTTGAATAACTTTGTTTCCTGAACCTGATTCAAACAACTTAGCATCAGCAGTAAACAGTTCTTGAATTGCTTGCGGATTACTAATAATTACCTGTGTAGGAAAACCAGCAAATCTGGAAATAAAAATATCGCCATATTTTTTTTGATGCCAATCTAGATTTTCGATTGGTTGTATAATTGCTCGCGCCGTTTGAAACCATCTAGGCTCGATTGCTTGCGGTGGTAGTTTATAACTGGTTTGGACGTTTTCTGGGAAAGTAATCATTAGTTATGCTCCTACTAAGAGAGTTGGGAACGCAGAGGAGTAGAGAGGTAAGCGCAAAGGTACGCAGAGTTTTATCACAATATTAGTTGTTGATTTTGCTAGTAATCCTAAGTTTTTCTTCAATTCTTCATTTACCGATGCCCTAACAAACTTGGCTACTGCTGTAACTGCCAGTACTGATAATAGCGATCGCCTATCCTTACTCTTGTTGTTGTGCTTGGGCGATCATAATATTAACCTCCTGACCATAAGCTACCTCAAGTTGATAACCATCAGGGTCGCGGATAAAAGCCCAGTAACCAACCGGAGAACCCCAATCATGAGGCCCTTCTTGCAATAAATTTTCTAATTTCGCCTCATTACAGAGATAATCTACTTCCTCACGGCTTTGACAGGCTACACCAAGATGGAACCCAGATGAAGGCTGACATTGTGCTTGATCTAATTGCAATAGCACAATCACAAATGGTCGAGTTAAATCGCTAATCCAAGCAACTTCCAATTGATTAGTTTCATCGGTGCGACGATGTACTACTTTCATTCCAGCATACTTCTGATAAAAAGCGATGCTTTTATTGATGTCTGTTACTCCCAGTGCAATATGAGTAAAGCCAATATCTGCCATTATTTGTTTCCTAAATGCAATCAAAAATATCTCTTAGATTTATAATGTTGCCGATAAATTTCAATTTTAAAGTTCTCCAGATTCAAACCTTGCTGTTTTTCAATGCAAAGGTAAGCTGAGTTTTAAATTACTTCTGTAGGAAAGCAAACCTCGATCGCTTTTTCGACTAAATCAAGACCTTTACACACCACTGTATTCCGCCAAGTCAGATCTGCTGGTGCAAACACTTCTGCCAATCTTTGGCGCGTCCATTTTTTAGAAGGGTGTTCTGGCGGAGAATAGAAATGAGCGCGATTTTCGGCCCGTAAGGCTTCTACTACTTGCATAACTGGGTAAGTACCAAACTCAGCCGTGAGAAACTTGTAATCACATTGGGGAAACATCGCTTGACACCAAGTTCCTAAACCCCCACGAAATTTATACATCTTCCCCTCTGGTTGATAAGGTTCCACGACATCAGCACCAAACTTTTCGATTAACCATTGGGCTGATGCTGAATCTGGGAGGTCATTAATAAACAGTTTATAAGTCGCTTTTTTGCCTAAACCAGTGTGTAAATCAATATGCAGAACATTTTTAGCATTACCAATCCAGCGAGGAAGATGAGCCGCTAATATTTGATATGTTTTCGATGGTCTGTTTCCACCAAAAAATAGACCTTGGGGAAAGTCGTATTGACCTACAGGTAAGGTATTGATTAAAGAATTAATCCCGTGACGGAAAATAGTAGCGATCGCTTTCATCAAAAACGGTTCAAAAGGCGATGGTGGTGAAGTAGGGTTAAAGAACCTATCCAAGTCCCCGTACTTTTCAGGACTACCTGTATATTCCTCATGAGGTAGCAGGAAATTACGGTTGAGGTCAATATTTTCTTCATTCCCACGCCGTTCCCAGGCAAAACCATAAGGATTTAAAGCGTGTAACAGCACCAAAGCTGTTCTTGGGCTGGGACTCCAACCAATCAAACGTTCTTCTAACAAAGCACATTGAACAGCAGAACCAAAAAAACCCTCAACCCCATGCAAGCCACTAGAAACAACCAAAATTTGTTCAGGTTGTGAGGTTCCTAATATTGCCACATCAATAGTTAAGTCCTCTTCATCGGGGCCTGTTTGGTCAATAGAGTATGTTTCTAATTGGCAACCTAATGCTTGTGCTGCGGCGCAGAAACGGTATTTTGCAGTAGCGTAGTTTGGACTGAAGCCAGAAGCGTAAGACATAGGAAATAGGGGCAGAGAGGGGTGAATAACTAATGATCAATGGTCATTAAAACCTATCTTTCATTCCCCGAATGCGGGCGAATGTTTGCACTGCATCATTACTGTTGGCGGCTAGTTGTAGGGATGGTTGTTCCCAACGCAAAAATGGATTGGTACGCTTTTCTACTCCCAATAAAGAAGGGACAGTGGCTTTTCCTTGAGTGCGAAAAGTGTTTACTTCTGCATAGCGCTGTTGTAAGTCAGTATTCTCACCATCAACAGTGAGGGCAAATTGTAAATTTTTTAAGGTATATTCGTGGGCGCACCAGACACGGGTATTATCTGGCAGAGAACGCAGTTTTTCTAAAGATGACACCATTTGTGTCGGTGTACCTTCAAATAAGCGACCACAACCACCAGCGAATAAAGTATCGCCACAAAATAATTCTCCCGGTTCGTCTGCTGTGTGGGGTGGAAAGTAATAAGCAATATGGGCGCGGGTATGACCGGGAACGAAGATGACCTCAGCCGGGCGATCGCCAAAGGAAATGCGATCGCCTTGTTGCAGAAACACCTGCTGTCCGGGAATTCTCCCTTGATCCTCCGCTCCACCATACACAGTCAGTTTAGGGCAGCGTTGCATTAACTGTTGATTACCACCTACATGGTCATGATGATGGTGAGTGTTGAAAATCGCTACTAACTCCGCATTGAGTTCTGCTAGTTTGCTCAACACTGGTTCTGCTTCTGCTGGATCGACAACGGCGGCAATATTTTGTTGCGTATTGTGTAGTAAGAATATGTAGTTATCTGAGAGCGCCTCAAGACGGAGTACCCGCATTTCCTCTTAACTCCCTTACATTAATAAATTCTTGGTATTTTTGAGATACCGTAAACTTTTGGTTTTATTTATTCTAGCGGGTAAACTGCATCAAGCATGTTAATCTACAACCGTGGTAATACTGAAAGCAACATAAAAACTCATCAAAAACAGTTATTTTTATCAGTAAAAATCCTCTGGGAGTATATATAAATCTGAAGTTAGATTTATTGTGTTATTTTTAGTTATAAAAATAGCTAAAAAGACTGTTATCAAATGGTGTACATATTTGCTATTGGCTACCAACATTAATCTTGATCTGGGGTGCATTTACCTATACTTCAGTTAGCAAATATTGCCGTAATTTTTTACATTTCTCAGGAGAAGTAATGAGCGATCGCCCGTCTATCTACATTAGTGTTGATAGTCAATCAGAAATTGCTATTAAAAAAATAGTAGATAAAATAATTTCATCAGGAAAGCTGAGTCGTCAAGACCATACGTTACTACTTTCTCAAGCATTTGCTGATGGTCTAATCAACGATAGAGTCCGTCGCCAGGTTAACCGCATCCTAGATCAGATTCAAACAGGGCAGTTAAAATTAATCGACTGGTAAGGCGTGATTGACTATTCAATTCATCATCAATAGCATCACTCATTCCTACCTTGTGTATTATGATGGTCTAGATGACAAGATTCATCATCTATCAGCGCACCTATGTTTGCTGAAAAAACTAGAACCTCTACAACAACATCAACTACACCTATATAATATTGCCAACATATCTATCTGGCGTAATCTCTATAATTATTTTCAAAGCTGCATTTTATAGATATTTAAACATCTAAATAAAAAGTTAGCTTGACAATATCTTGTAAGTTTTAACCAATCTTCAGAACTTTTGATGACACAAACAGCAGATTAATAATGTTTGCAAATACATACAATTAACCATTAACTTATGAAAGAAACTAGAGGATTTATTACTATCTTAACTGGATTGTATTCTTTTCAAGACTGCATTCATTTTTTAGCCGCAATCCGCAAATTTCATCATGAACCAATAATTGTTTTAATTGACCAGGTTCCGCCAATTTTATATCCTTTTTTAAAAGTATTTAAAAATGTCATTCTCAAGCCAGCACCAAAGCATGAAAATACAGTATTAGCATCACGACTGGCTAAAGTCTCTTTATATAATGCGTCAGAATTCGATAAAACAATTTTTTTAGATTCAGATATTTGCTTATTAACCGATATTAATGATGTCTTTGAATCTTTAGATGAATTTGACTTATTGTTAACTGAAGATGTCCAACCAGATATATCAAAAGCCACCAATTTACTGCGCGGTAGTCAACAAGAAAACTTAGACAAAGTTTTACAAACACTTCAATCTGTAGGTTTCCCACTCCAAGAAAAAGATATTCAATATAATAGCGGCTTAATTGCCTTTCGGAAAACTGAAGAAACCAAGAAATTATTTAGTGAATTTCAAAGATATTTTGGAATTATCACTGAACATCAAGATAAATTATTATTACGAGATCAAGGAGCTTTTGCTACTGCGATCGCCACCGTTAAACCTAAAATGAAAGTCTTACCACCTACGTATAATTTTTTGAGTAAGTGGAAAGATGCTTACAAAATTGATCAAGAAATTAAAGTATTACATTGTACCTATCCTTACCGACCTCAGTATGCTAAAAATATTACTCGTTCCTTGTACACGAGAATATTTGATAAACTCGCTCATCTCTTTTTGCCTGATCAAGTAACAAATCCCTGGCGACAGAAATAATTTATCTTCAAGGAATATGATTAAGAATGAAAGATAAACCCAAAATATCCATACTAGTTTGGAATTTATCAACTAACGATGGTTTTATTCGAGCTTCACTTTTAGAAAAAGCTTTACATAAATTAGATTGTGAAGTAGAAATTATCGGTTTTTTATTTGATAAAGAATTATATCGAGCGATTCCCTCAGAAGCTCAATTAAAAACTGTTGAAGGTGGTAATTATCCAGGATTTTTTAAATCTATCAACAAAATTTTAAAATTAATTGATGGTGATATTATTTATGCAATTAAGCCGCAAGTAGCCAGCTTTGGGGTAGCCCTAATCAAGAAATTATCTAGTAAAAAACCAGTAATTGTAGACATAGATGATTGGGAACTTAGTTGGTATGGTGGCGATGCTTGGCAATATAAACCCTCACTTAAACAATTAGCTAAAGACATACTCAAAAAAGACGGTGTTTTAAGAATTCCCTACCATCCTTTATATATTAAATGGATGGAAAATTTGGTCAAGCGTGCCGATGCTATTACAACACATACTAGCTTTTTGCAAAAGCGGTTTGGGGGAATTTCTGTGCCTAACGGCAAAGATACTGCTTTATTTGATCCGGCTAAATATCAGCCAGAAGAAAGTAGAAATCGCTATGGTTTATCTGAATATCGCATCTTAATGTTTCCTGGCGCACCTAGACCTTATAAAGGGCTAGAAGATGTTTTGATTGCTTTAGATAAACTGAATCAACCAGACCTAAAACTAGTAATTGTCGGTGGTAGTCCCTACGACAATTATGATGAAGAACTCCGACAAAAATGGGGACGCTGGATTATCAAATTGCCCAATTATCCCGCAGATGTGATGCCTGATGTGGTTGCGGCGGCTCATGTTATAGTTGTTCCCCAGCGAGACACTCCCGAAACGCGGGCGCAATTCCCGTTAAAATTGACAGATGGTATGTCAATGGCCAAACCTGTATTATCCACAAGAGTTGGCGATATTCCTGAAATTTTAGGTGACACAGGCTATTTAGTTGAACCTGGTTGTCCTGAGCAAATTGCCGAGCAAATTCAACTAATTTTTCAAGATTTAGATGCTGCCAATGAACGCGGTAAAAAATCCAGAGAAAGATGTGTGGAAAAATATAGCATTGAGGCGATGGCAGCCACTCTCAAGTCAGTAATTGCGCGGTTGTAAATAGGATTTTTAAATGATAGGCTAATGCCCGTCTCATGATGATTTGTTATTACAAAAAGCCAATTTAAAAATATTTATTTGAGGATTAGCTGGTTTGGTAATTAATTTATGAATAATATTGTATTGAGCATATATAAAATTTGATAAATCCCCAATGTCTACCAAGCAGCTACTAGTAAGATTTGCCAAACCCTATCCAGGTTTAATTCTGCTGACTATAGTCTTGGGATTTTCTGGAGCCTTGTTTAATGGTGTCAGCACAGCTTTAATTGTGCCGGTTATTTTAAAAATTGTCGGGCAAGATGTTGATTTAACTAAAGCTCCAGCAATTCTCAAAAAAATCATGACTCCCTTTGATGGTGTACCAGATAATTACCGCATCATAGTCATGGCTGGGGCAATTATATTGGTAATTATTTTAAAGAATTTAGCTACCTATACAAGCTCATTAGTATCTAATTCTTTAACGCGTATGTTGATGTCAGATATGCGCGAAGCTGGATTAAAGTTATTACTAGAAATTGATATAGATTATTATGCCAAGATGAAAGTTGGTGATTTAATCAACCGTCTTGGCGGAGAAATTGGGCGCTCCGCTACAGCCATTGGTAATACATTCAAATTAGCTATTTTAGGGATTACAATTTTAGTATTTATTGGTTTATTGCTATCAATTTCTTGGCAGTTAACATTAGCTTCTACCGCTTTATTGTCTTTGGTGACATTGGTAAATCAATACGCCATTGCTCGTGCCAAAAAATTTGGGAAGCAGCTAACCGAAATGTCGAAAGCTTATTCGATTTCAATGTTAGAGACACTCAACGGCATTCGGTTAGTTAAATCAACAGGTAATGAAGGCAAAGAATATCACAGAATTCAAAAATTAATTCGGGAACGGGAAAAAGCAGATTTCCAATCTCAGGCTAATTCAGAAGTAATCGCACCGTTGAGTGAGGTTATGGGAATTAGCGCTTTAATTTTGATTGTATTTTTAAGTAAAACTTTTTTTGCTAATCAAATTGCATCCCTTTCCGCAGTATTACTCACATATTTATTAATCCTGTTGCGACTGCTACCATTAATCTCCCAGTTAAATGGACTGCGAAGCAGTTTTGCCAGCACCAGCGCCAGTGTCGAAGCAGTCACAGATTTTTTAAGGTTAGATGATAAGCCTTTTATGCCTAAAGGTGAAATTATCTATACCCAGTTAAAAGAAGGAGTGCATTTTAATTGCATTTCCTTTGCTTACCCTGGTCATGAGAAGTTAGTTCTCAGAGATGTGGATTTATTTTTACCGCGTGGTACGACTTTGGCGTTAGTGGGGGGTTCTGGCGCGGGGAAATCAACTGTTGCTGACCTCTTACCGCGATTTTATGACCCGATCGCTGGCAGTATTAACTTAGATGGTACAGATTTACGGAAATTTGATATCACATCTGTACGCAAGAGAATGGGAATTGTTAGCCAAGACACCTTTCTCTTTAATAATTCCGTTAAGAATAACATCGCCTACGGACGACCAGAAGCGACGGAAGATGACATCATCAGCGCCGCCAAGCGGGCGAATGCCTACGAGTTTATCAGCAAATTACCCCAAGGATTTGAAACCTTAATTGGCGATCGCGGCGTAATGTTATCGGGGGGACAAAGACAGCGATTAGCCATCGCCCGCGCCTTGCTGCAAAATCCCGAAATTCTCATTTTAGATGAAGCCACCAGCGCTTTAGATACGGTTTCCGAACGTTTAGTCCAAGAAGCATTGGATGATTTAAGCCGCGATCGCACCACCTTAGTCATCGCCCACCGTCTTTCCACAGTCCAAAAAGCCAATCAAATCGCCGTCCTCGATCAAGGACGAGTGGTAGAAGTCGGAACCCACGAAGAACTTTTACAAAAAGGTGGTTACTATTCTCGCCTGTATACGATGCAGTTTGGCGATCGCCCAGATGATAACGCTCAACAACATCAAAGTTTAACCCGCATTTCCCACGAAATTCGCACCCGCCTCAACTCAATGATTGGTGTACTGGGGTTACTTATAGATGATTTAATCGATAATTCCCAAGAACAGCAAGAATTAATTGAAGAATCTTATAAATCTGCCTTGAGAATTATTACCACAATTGATATTTTTCAAGACATTTTGAAAATGCAAATTCAAGAGCGATTTCTCTCTTCCACAGAAGCCAATCAAAACCTCAATCATCGATATCAACGCTTTAATTTGATGTTTTCTGAGTTTCGTGACTGTTTAAACATTAGCTTAAACAATCTGCGTTCCCTTTCTGAAACTGCCATTTACACTCCTGAAGAACAACATCAATTGATTACAAATGCTTATAATTCTGCCATTGAATTAATTGATAAACTAGAAAAATTTGAAGACAAAATATAATTTTTATGAAAAACCATAGTTTACAAAAAAACTATAACTTTTTTCTTACCGAAGAATTACCCAAACCAGACGCTTATTACGTCCAGGCTGCTAACGCTGCCAATGGAGCCGCCAACTTAGGTTGTCCTACAGTTTTGATTTATCCCCAAAAAGGTTGGGAAGCAATGAACCCAGTTCATTTATTACAGCCTTTTCAACCAGAAAAACCGCCAGAAAGCGTGATTAAATATTACAACTTGCAAGATAAATTACAAGTCGCTAGGCTACCAATGCCTTGGCCTATTGATTATTTTAAAAATAAATTTACTAATTCTAAAACCATCGCTACAAAGTATTATTTTCCCTTTCATATTCGGTCAACTACCAAAATTGTTCATGCTTGGAATTGGAATTTTGTCAAAGCAGCAATTCAAAATGGTGTGCCAGCAATTTATGAGCATCACCACCATGAAGATAAACAATTTGAACCAGAAATAGTCAACCATCCATTATTTCAAGTTGCTGTCACAGTGGCAGATACAGTCCGAGATAGCATGATTAAACATGGGATGCCACCAGAAAAACTGATTAAAATTCATAATGGGTTTAATCGCTTATTTATGGAGAGACAGCCCGAAAAAGCATCCGCATGGCGAGAAAAGCTGCTAAAAAATCAGCGATCGCATTTAGTAGTTTATGCCGGGGCGCTTCAACAATTTAAAGGCATTGATATTTTAATTGATGTCGCCAAACAAATGCCAAATGTGCAGTTTGCTTGTGCTGGTGGTAAACCAAGTGAAGTTGCACATTATCAACAATTAGCCCAAGCCAAACAAACAGATAATATTTGTTTTTTGGGTCATGTTTTACATGATGAATTAGCACCTTTATTACAAGCTGCCGATATTTTGGCTCATCCCCATTGTTCAGGAAAAGCTGCTACTTTTACTTCCCCCTTAAAACTATTTGATTATTTAGCTTCAGGAAATCCGATTGTGGCAACAGAAATTCCCTCATTAATGGAATTTAAAAATACTGTAGCGATCGCAGCTTGGTGTGAACCAGATAACCCAGAGAAATTTGCCGCCGCCCTCCAACAAGTTTTAGACACTCATCCCAAAAAAATTGATGGTTATCCAGAAACCATCGAATTTGTCAAACAATTTTCTTGGGAAAATCGCGCTGCCAAAATTCTCAGTTATGTTGATGAATCTTATCGTCCTCAACTTGTAGCTTAATCTCAAACCAAATAAACCAAATGCAAATCACAACCGTCGGTATGATTAGCAGCTATAAAGCCTTAAAAACTCAAGGCGATTGGCTGTGGCAACAAACACCTCATCCTTTTGGAGTTTGGCAAAACATTCAACTTCAGGCATTAGCAAACAAGCCTGAGTTTTTATTAATGTATCAGTTTGACTTTCCGCACATACTCAAAAAGCCCAAAGAAACCTGGTTAAGTCGCCTGCAAAAAAAACAGCGATCGCCAGAATTAGATATTAACTCTTTGCTCCGGGGAGTCAGCAAAGAACAAATAATTTACCTCATGCGAGAACCGCCCTTAGATGAAGTAGTAGGAAAACATAAAAAAGTTTATCAAACAGCACAACAATATTGTGGCTATGTTTCTGGCCCCGATGATTTTGCACCAATTCCTGAATATATGCCAGCTATTTGGTATCACAGCAACTCATTTAAAGATTTAAACGAAATGCCGCCTCCAGCAAAAGTTGCTCCCTGTAGTTGGATTACTTCGGGAATTAATCGTACAGCCAATCATCGCCAACGGTTAAGTTTTTTGGAATCGATGCAGTCCAGCGAAATTAAATTTGATTTGTATGGACGTGACTTACCTACATCAGCAAATTCCCAGGGTGAGCTTGGTAATAAATGGTATGGTATGGCTCCGTATTATTACAATCTGGCAATTGAAAACTATGCAGATAATAATTGGTATGTAAGTGAAAAACTTTGGGATGCTCTACTAGCGTGGTGTTTGCCAATATACTATGGCGGCCCTGCGGCAGATAAATTATTACCACCTGGGAGTTTTTTAAGATTACCCAGCTTGGATGAAAAAGGCATCGCTTATATTCAAGAAGTAACTGCTACCCCTGATGCTTGGTATGCAGCCAAAGATGCGATCGCGGAAGCTCGTCAAATCATTCTGCACAAATTAAATCTGCTGAATTGGCTGGCAAATTTTGTGAAAAATAATGGTTAAAACTTATGACAAATGGCATCTATACTTTGGCTAATGATTATGTCTACAACCAACTTGTAGCCTTACTCAATAGCATCGAAGTTAATGCTGGCGATGTGCCAGTATGCGTGATTGCTTATAACGATCAGATAGATTTAGTACGTGCTGAAGTTGCATCCAGAAAAAATGTCACGCTGTTAGAAGATCCAGAAATTTTTGCGCGATGGGAAGAGTTTTCTCACCGTGTTTGGCAATCTCATCCGACAGCGATTGAAACTTGGCAAGCTAAAGGTATTCAAAAATTTTATCGCGTTGGAGAAAATCGTCGTTACTGTGCATTTGATCCAGGCAGTTATTTTGAAAATTTTATCTATTTGGACGCTGACACATTAGTGATGCAGCCCTTAGATTTTGTCTTTGACAAGTTAGATGAATATGATTTTGTCGCTTACGACTTTCAATATAAAGACCCTGGTCATATCTTTAAAGTATCATCGCCAAAGTTGTATGAAGTATTTAACCAAGAGCGAATTGAATCAGAAATTTTCTGCTCTGGTTTTTATGCTTCTAAGCGAGGTATATTTCCCCCCGAACAAAGAGAATGGTTACTATCACAGTTGAATAATGGCGACTCAGAAATTTTGTATATGGGCGCTCCCAACCAGTCTGTACTGAATTATATGAGAATGAAAGGTAATGTATCCTATTACAACTTTTCTCTTAATTTACCAGAAAATCAATTAACAGGTTGTTGTGCCAATTCGCCCCATTTTGTTAATCAGCATAATGTACTTTATGACAAAGGTAATAAATTAACATTTCTGCATTATATTGGTTTATCTTCTAAATTATTTAATCGCCTTTGTGCTGGAGAAAATATTGATTTTCCTTACAGAGATATTTTCTTGCACTATCGCTACTTGAAAGAACCAGAAAATCAACCAAAATTTACAACTAAACCCAAAGCTTATAATGCGCCTCCGAGTTTAGGTAAACGAATTCTCAAAAAATTAGGTTTGACAGTAGGAGGGAAATAAGATGAGTCGGGGAATTTATATTTTTGCGAATGATAAAGTCACAGATCATGCGATCGCTCTGTTGAATAGTATCCGCTTAACAGACCCGGATATCCCGATTGTCATGATTCCATATAATGAAAACTATCACAATATAGCTGCAATACTCAATCAACATTATGGTGTGCAGGTATACGAAGATTTAGATTTCATTAATCATCTTTCTCAGAAGTTATTTGACATCTTTGGCGGACAATTTTTTGCCAGTCCCAATAAACTCCGTAAACCAGCTTGTTGGTTTGGCCCCTTTGATGAATTTTTGTACATCGATACTGATGTGGTGGTCTTTGAAAAACTCAGTAATAACTTTAATTATTTAGCAGAATACGACTTTATTTGTTGCGATTATCAACATTTGGGCGGGATAAAAAATGTTTTTAGTCCTCATGTTGTAGAAGCACAAGTATTTACTCAAGCTGAAACCAAAGATATTTTTAATAGTGGTTTTTGGGGTTCCAAGAAAAATATTTTTTCCGAACAAGATTTATACGACACCTTTGCAGAATGTGCCGCCCATCCAGAGTATTTTGACTTTAGCGAAAAAGTTTCTGATCAACCAATTCTCAATTATCTCCTGCTGAGGCGAATTCCGCGTCGCTTTAACATTGTGCGTCGCCCTGAGAAAGCCCCAGGAAATTGGGCGGGTAGCCCCCAGTTTCAGCAACAAGGTCAAATTCTCATTGACCCGACAGTTAATCAACCTCTGCAATTCTTGCACTGGGCTGGGATTCACATTCAACCAGGCTGTCCTTATTGGGATATTTGGGAACATTACCGCAATTTAAATCCAGCAATACCATCGGCGGAAATTCCCGCACCCCCAAAACAAAGTCAATGGAAAACAACAATCAAAACAGTCAAAAAACAAGTTCGCAAAATTTTTACGTAAACGAACAAAGTCAAAAACCCTTGCTAATCTCAATTTTTATTCTTTTGAACGCCAGTTGCTTCAAGTCGGCAGAGCCGCCCAACGCACTGGCTCCTTTTGACTTTTGACTTTTGACTTACTAAACAGTTGCGATCGCCCCCCGCCTTTCGCTAGGATCTGTAAGCTTTAGGGTATAGACAAAGCTGCTTGGGATACAGTTACACTCATGTAGGCTATCCTGCTGCAACCCAAGTTATTGAGATTTTACAGGAAAAACAGAAAACAATGGCGAAACGCGTACAGTTAGTTTTGACTCAAGATGTCAGCAAGTTAGGAAAATTAGGCGATTTAGTAGAAGTAGCTCCTGGCTATGCTCGAAATTACCTCATTCCCAAGAGTTTGGCAACCCGTGCTACTCCTGGTATTCTCAAGCAAGTAGAACGCCGTCGTGAACAAGAGCGTCAACGGCAATTAGAACTTAAGCAACAAGCGCTAGAACAAAAAGCTGCTTTAGAAAAAGTTGGCAGCTTGAAAATTGCCAAGCAAGTTGGTGAAAACGAAGCCATCTTCGGTACTGTTACCAGCCAAGATGTAGCAGATGCAATTCAAGCAGCTACCAGCCAAGAAGTTGACCGTCGTGGTATTACCATACCCGATATTGGCAAGCTGGGTACTTACAAAGCGGAAATTAAGTTGTTCTCAGACGTAACAGCGCAAATCGACGTTGAAGTGGTTGCCAGCTAACGATTTGCTGAGATTTTGCCACAGATACACACAGATGTTTTATCAGTGTTAAATCTGTGGTTGCTAATTTCTTCAGCAAGTTGTCAGTAATCACCGAGTTGCAACTGTGTTCTCTCGCAGATTTTGGACTATAAGGGTAATAGAGACATCCTCATTACTCATCCAAAATCGCATTATGGCGGAAGAACTAAGTTTTCAAGGCGATGGTAGCGATCGCCTACCACCCCAAAATATTGAAGCAGAAGAAGCGATTTTGGGGGGAATTTTATTAGATCCAGAAGCGATTGGTCGAGTTAGCGATCGCTTAGTGGCAGAAGCATTTTATATTAGCGCCCACAGAGAAATCTATCAAGCCGCCTTGCGCCTCCATGCTCAAGGTAAACCTACAGATTTACTTTCAATTACCAGCTGGTTAACAGATAATGATTTACTAGCTAAAATTGGCGGCAGAAATAAGTTAGCTACCCTTGTAGACCGTACAGTTTCAGCGGTTAACATTGACGCTTTAGCAGGATTAGTTATGGAAAAATACCTGCGGCGACAGTTAATTAAAGCTGGCAACGAAATTGTCCATCTTGGTTATGAAACAGAAACCGAATTACCACTAGTTTTAGATAAAGCAGAACAGAAAGTTTTTGGTGTTACCCAAGAACGCCCGCAATCGGGTTTAGTACATATTTCTGATACTTTAGTCAATACTTTTCAAGATATTGAAACGCGCCACCAAGGTATTGCTTTACCTGGGATTCCTTGCGGCTTTTATGATTTAGATGCTATGACTAGCGGTTTTCAGCGTTCTGATTTAATCATCGTCGCTGGGAGACCGTCAATGGGGAAAACGGCATTTTGCTTGAACCTAGCTCATAATATTGCTGCTGGTTATAAATTACCAGTCGCGGTTTTTAGCTTAGAAATGTCTAAAGAACAGCTAGTACAGCGACTATTAGCCAGTGAAGCGGGAATTGAATCTGGTTATCTGCGGAGTGGACGCATCAGCCAAACCCAGTGGGAACCGTTAAGTCGCGCGATTGGTATGCTTTCCGAGATGCCAATTTATATTGATGATACGCCGAATATGACCGTTAACGAAATGCGATCGCAAGCTAGGCGACTACAAGCCGAACAAGGCGCAGATTTAGGCTTGATTGTCATAGATTACTTGCAATTAATGGAAGGTGCAGGTGATAACCGCGTACAAGAATTATCTCGCATTACGCGAAGTCTCAAAGGTTTAGCCCGTGAATTATCTGTGCCTGTAATTGCTTTATCCCAGTTAAGTCGCGGCGTAGAAGCACGTACCAACAAGCGTCCGATGTTATCTGATTTGAGAGAATCAGGTTGTTTAACAGGTGATAGTTTAATTACGTTGGCAGATAGTGGATTACAAGTACCAATTAAAGAATTAGTTGGTAAATCTGGTTTTGCTGTTTGGGCATTGAATGAATCCACAATGCAATTAGAAAGGGCAATTGTTAGTCATGCTTTTTCTACAGGAATCAAGCCTGTATTTACCCTAAAAACTCGATTAGGACGGAAAATTCGTGCCACAGCTAATCATAAATTTTTAACTATTAATGGCTGGAGAAGACTTGATGAATTAAATCTTAAACAACATCTATGTTTACCAAGACAGATTCCTATCTCTGGTAAACAAACAATGACCTATGCCGAGGTTGCATTATTAGGACATTTAATTGGTGATGGCTGTACACTCCCACGTCATGCTATACAGTACACAACTAGAGAGATAGATTTAGCAGAGAATGTTGCTTTCTTAGCCAGAGAAGTTTTTGGAGATTCAATTGTTCCTAAAATCTCGCCTGAACGAGACTGGTATCAAGTTTATTTATCCGCAGCACAACGTCTTACTCATAATGTGAGGAATCCTATTGCTAAATGGTTAGATTCCCTCGGAGTGTTTGGTTTAAGGTCTTACGAAAAATTTGTACCTCAAGAATTATTCTCACAACCACAAGAGTTAATAGCCTACTTTTTACGACACCTTTGGAGTACAGATGGTTGTATTAAATTAGTTGCTGGTAAAAAACCAAGACCTGTTGCTTATTATGCCAGCAGTAGCGAGAGACTAGCTTTTGATGTACAAACGCTTTTGTTAAGGCTTGGTATTAATGCCAAGGTCAAGATAATTCCTCAAATTTGCAAAGGTAGAAACCAATATCATGTAACAATTACTGGTAAGCCTGACCTTGAGTTATTTATCCAAACAGTTAGAGCAGTAGGAGAATATAAGCTAAGTTCATTACAACAAATTGCTCAACACTTGCAAAACTCAATTCATAACCCTAACAGAGATGTCATTCCCAAAGATGTTTGGAAAACACTTGTTGTACCCGCAATGCCAAGTGTTGGTTTAACCACAAGGCTATTACATTCCTCCCTAAGAACATCTTATTGTGGCTCTACGTTTTACAAAGCGAATTTAAGTCGAGAAAGAGCATTAAAAGTAGCCAAACTTGTTCAATCAAATGAACTTTTATTCCTGGCTAATAGCGATGTTTATTGGGACGAAATAGTTTCAATTGAATTAAGTGGAGAAGAAGAAGTATTTGATTTGACTGTTACTGGCTTACACAATTTTGTAGCCAATAATATTATTGTTCATAACTCTATCGAGCAAGATGCGGATTTGGTGATTATGCTATACCGCGATGAATATTATTCACCAGATACGCCCGATCGCGGCATTGCTGAAGTCATAGTAGCAAAGCACCGCAACGGTCCAACAGGTACAGTGAAATTGTTATTCGACCCGCAATATACCAAATTTAAAAACCTAGCAAGACCAAATTACTAAATTCTGAAGTATAAAGTCTGAAAGTATAAAATTTTCAGACTTCATACTTCACACTTCAGCCTTTACTTAACATCAAGCAATTCCACATCAAAAATTAGGGTAGCGTTAGGTGGAATTACACCACCTGCACCACGGGAACCATAGCCTAACTCTGCGGGGATAATCAACTCACGTTGACCCCCAACTTTCATTGTGCTGAGGCCTTCGTCCCAACCTTTGATCACTTGTCCTACTCCGATTTGAAAGCTAAAAGGACGGCCGCGATCGCGGGAACTATCAAACTGAGTACCATCTTCTAAAGTGCCAGTGTAGTGAACTACAACTGTTTGGCCAGACTGAGGCGTTGCCCCTGTTCCCTCTTTGATTTCAACGTATTTCAGCCCAGAGGAAGTAGTGACAACATTTTTATCAGACATAGTGTTGTTCGCTATTAGAGTATCGTTTTTTGTAATGGTAGTGGGCGATGATTGCGATTGAGTCAAATTAGCAGCAATGGCAGTATCTTGTTTATTGCCTAATTGCCCTAACACTAAAACCACAACACAAACCAGCATGACACCCACGCTGAGTAAAATTGCTTTCAAAATTAGTCCTCCCTACTGAGGTCGTTTGGAAAAAGCAATACTAACAGAACACATTTAGTTTAAATCACAAAGGACAGATTTAACGCCAAAGCTTATTTTCTAAATCACGTACTTGACGTTCCAAACGGTCAATTCTTCCCCGTAGTTCATCTACCTCAGACTGGCGCGCCACCCCTAAGTCCTGCATCATATTCCGCATTTGTCTTTGCATTTGAACATCCCAGTTTCCTTGCTCCGACTTTAACTGCTGTACAATATCATCCATTACCGCCTTAGCTTGCTCAGGATTTAGCTTGCCGTCTTTGACTAATTCATCACTGACTTCTCGCAACTTTTCTGCTACCAAAGACGTTGTACCAATTCCTACCATCATTAGCTGTTGCAACCAATTGTTGCTATCCATACGTCCTTCCTGTTATTTATTTCAAACCAGCCTCCTTGCTCTTGAGTGTATGCAATCAAGCTATGCTGGAAGCGGAGTTAATTCTAGCCTACATCTCTATTTTGGCAAATTAGCAAACAGAAGGAATGAAAAGGTGTGGTTATAGAACTGCTGAAATTTCAGGTTGAACCAAATCGGCGAGAAAGTTTTATCCAGCAAGATGCAGAAATTTGGACAACAGCCTTAGCAAAGTATCCAGGCTTCCTTAGTAAAGAAGTCTGGATTAACCCACACAACCTTTCAGAAGTTATTTTCATTATTCGTTGGGCAACAAGAGAACAGTGGCAAGCTATTTCTGAAGCAGACTTAGCAGTTATTGATAGTAAATTTGCTCAAGCATTAGGAGATACCTATCAGCTAATAGAGTCAGCCGAGTATCAAGTACGAAAATTTCCTCATACGTAAGATTTATTGCTTGAATTAGACTCATTGCTGAATTAATAGCAAAATTTATAATTCCTCTAACTGAAGCAGTATTTCACTAGCAATTTAGCCATAACATTGATGAGTAAAATGTTGATATTCGGAAATTTTACTCATCTATAAATTATGTATCTGTAGATAAAAAATACTTATCTTTTGTGATATTTATTGACTTTGGAAACTCTCTCTCAAGATTTACTGGTGATTTGAAACTACAGACAGATAATAGTATGTAGTTTGGTAACTACTATAAGAAATGAAATGATTCTATTTAGGAAATTTAACAATGGAACGTTATCCTAGTGATAAAACAGAAACCGCATATAATGGCAAAGATCGTAATGCTTTGGAAGCTGGAATAACTCCCCAGACTGAACTTTGGAACGGTCGTTTAGCTATGATTGGTTTTCTTGCTTATCTACTGTGGGATTTAAATGGTTATAGCGTAGTGCGTGATGTACTTCATCTAGTTGCTTATAATTCCCGCTAAAAATTAGGCTGATTTCAAAAGTAGTAAACTCTGCAAAACTCTAGATTATGGGTATTATTTTTTCCCATAATCTATTTTTTGATCAGCAGCGATCGCTAAGATAAAATTATCTATTTGCTCCGGCAAAATCTGGAGCAAGATTTGTGCGTAATGCAGGACGTAAACTAAGATAACCTAACGCACCAACTAAAGGTATTTTTTATTGACTCAAGCAAACAGCTTATGTTGGGCTTGAATTTTTAGATATGCTGTTGATCACTGGTGGTCGTCATTCAGGTTTTATAGTAGGATTGAGCATAATTTTAGGTATTTGTTTTGTGGGTTGGAGCGAAAGTAAGCGAATATATAAACATTAAAATGCGTTTATAAAATTTACTCAAACAAACACCCTTCAAAGATAAAAATTATGAACTCCCTAGAAGCATCTGTAAACAATCCTGAACCACAGCCAAAGGTAATTGTATTAGACGAATTTGCTTCCATTAGTCAATAAGAGTGAAGGTCATCCACAACGCCAAGAGATTTTAGAGGAAATTCAAAAATACCAATCTCAGTTTTTACCGCAGGTTATAAATAAAAAATATTAGTTTTTACTTTTAAAAGAAGCTGTTATACCATTCCACGTAAATTTTGACACAGATTTCAACCCTGAAGGGTAGGGAGTATGCCAATACAGCAAATACCATGCTTGACAATTTGCTTCTATTCTTCACTTATCATTAACGATCTGGGAATACTAAATCCACCAGAAATAGTGAGGATTTAGCTGTATGGTTAGTGCTGTTGCTAGTATTCTTGGATATCGCATCATTGAAGAACTCTACAGTGGTTCTAGAACCCAAGTTTATCGAGCAGTTAGAGAATCCGACTTAGTACCAGTAGCGATTAAATTACTGAAAAATCCTTTTCCTAGCTTCCATGAACTCTTGTCGTTTCGCAATCAGTATACCATTGCTAAAAATCTCAACTCACCATTGATTGTTCAAACCTATAGCCTCGAACCCTTCCAAAATGGCTATGCACTGGTAATGGAAGACTTTGGGGGAATTTCTCTCACCGATTATTTTGCCCAAAATCAAAGTGTCGCGTTTTTAAAAGAGTTTTTAGTGATAGCGATAGCTTTGTGCGATACCTTAGATATACTCTACCGCGATCGCATCATTCATAAAGATATTAAACCCAGTAATATATTAATTAATCCCGAAACCAAACAAGTTAAATTAATTGACTTTAGCATTGCATCTTTACTACCACGAGAAACCCAAACACTAGTCAATCCTAATGTTTTAGAAGGAACACTAGCTTATATATCTCCAGAACAAACAGGGAGAATGAATCGTGGGATTGATTATCGCACAGATTTCTATTCCCTCGGTGTAACTTTTTATGAATTACTTACAGGAGAGTTACCTTTTCAAGTTAGTGACCCAATGGAGTTGGTACATTCTCATTTGGCAAAACTCCCAGAAAAGTTAAGTAATCCCAAAATAGAACTTCCTTCAGTTCTGGGTGAGATTGTCATAAAATTGATGGCAAAAAATGCCGAAGATAGATATCAAAGTGCATTAGGATTAAAGTTTGACTTAGACAATTGTTTACAGCAGCTAGAAGCAACTGGTGAAATTAAATCCTTTGAAATAGCACAGCGTGATGTGTGCGATCGCTTCCTCATCCCCGACAAAATATATGGACGAGAAACTGAAGTAGAAACCCTGCTACAAGCCTTTGATAGAGTAAGTCTTGGCGCAACAGAAATGATGCTCGTTGCTGGGTTTTCCGGAATTGGTAAAACTGCGGTTGTCAACGAAGTGCATAAACCGATTGTTAGGCAACGCGGCTATTTTATCAAAGGCAAATATGACCAATTTGGACGCAATATTCCCTTCAGTGCTTTTGTGCAAGCATTCCGGGATTTAATGGAGCAATTATTAACAGAAAGTGATGTGCAAATTCAGCAATGGAAAACTAAAATATTAGATGCTGTTGGTGAAAATGGGCAGGTAATTATTGAAGTTATTCCCGAACTGTCAAGAATTATTGGCGAACAACCACCAGCAATAGAGTTATCAGGAACATCGGCAGAAAATCGCTTTAATTTATTATTTCAAAAATTTACCCAAGTCTTCACCAGTGTATCACATCCCTTAGTAATATTTTTAGATGATTTGCAATGGGCTGATTCAGCATCGCTGAAGTTAATGCAGCTATTAATGGCTGATACAAGTCATCTTTTCATTATTGGTGCATACCGCGATAACGAAGTCACTCCACGCCATCCATTGATGTTGACTTTGAGTGATATTGCGAAATCACAAGCAAAGATTAATACGATTACTTTAGCACCACTGAGTCAACTGCAAGTAAATAAGTTAGTTGCTGATACACTCAAATGTTCAGAAGATTTAGCATGGCATCTTTCTGTATTGATTTATCAAAAAACTCAAGGAAATCCGTTTTTTGCCACACAGTTTCTTAAAGCATTACATCAAGATGGATTAATTCAATTTGATTTTGAGATAGGCTGTTGGCAATGCAATCTATCAGAAGTGACGGCTCAAGCAGTTACAGATGATGTTGTAACTTTTATGAGTTGGCAACTGCAAAAATTACCGCTATCAACACAAGATGTCTTGCAGTTAGCGGCTTGTATTGGTAACTCTTTTAATTTAGCAACTTTGGCGATTGTTTCGCAGCAATCAGAAATTGAGACGGCTGCGGCTTTATGGAAAGCTTTGCAAGAAGGGTTGATTTTACCAATTGGTGATGTTTATAAGTTTTATGTCGGGCAAGAAAATCAAGCACGTACATCAGAAAATCAACTGATTGTTACATACAAATTCTTACATGACCGAGTGCAGCAAGCAGCTTATTCCCTGATTCCTGATGACCAAAAACAGACGACTCACTACCAAATCGGACAACTGCTGCTACAACAGATTTCCGCACAAGTAAGAGAAGACCGGATTTTTGAAATCGTCAATCAATTAAATTACGGCACGGCTTTAATTAGCGAACAAACTCAACGAAATGAACTAGCACAACTTAATCTGATTGCATCTCGCAAAGCCAAAAATTCCACCGCCTATCAAGCAGCACGTGAATATGTCACAGTGGGATTGTCTTTATTGGGAGAAAATACTTGGCAGCAGCAGTATGAAATGACCCTTGCCTTGCATGAATTAGCGGCAGAAGTAGCACTGCTAAATGGTAATTTTGAGGCGATGGAACAGTTCATTGATACTGTTATTGAACAGGCACATTCTTTATTAGAAAAGGTGAATGTTTACTGCATTAGAATTCAATCTCATATTTTCCAAAGTAAATTAACTTCAGCGATCGCGATCGCCCAACCAGTCTTACAACAGCTTGGTGCTACTTTTCCTGAAACACCGACACCATCAGATTGGCAACAAGAAATCCAAGAGATTGAGCAACTGATTGGAGATAGGCAAATTGCCGATTTGGTTAACTTGCCACAGATGCAAGATGCCGAAAAACTCGCTATTCTCAAGATTGGCAATATCATCAGCCCAGCAGCTTACCTCACTGGCTCACCGTTGTACCCATTGCTGAATACTTTGTCTGTTAAACTCTCGATTCAGTATGGTAACACATCGACTTCTACTTTCGGCTATGCCAACTATGGCAATATTCTCTGCAATTTCTTCCAAATCGTAGATACAGGAACGCAGTTTGGTTCTCTGGCACTCCAGATTATCTCAAAACTCGATGCCAAAGCCACTAAAACAGAGATTTTGATGATTTTGGGGATATTTATTGTACACCGCAAATCTCACATTCAAGAAACATTACCCCTCTTGCAAGAAGGTTACACCAGTGCCTTAGAATTTGGAAACCTGGTACTTGCTGGATATAATGGACACACTTTTTGTCTCAATTCTTTTTGGTGTAATCAACCCCTGGCTACCTTAGAGCAGGATATTTCCGCCTACTGCCATAGTTTGATGCAAATAAATCAATTGACAACCGCAAACTATTGTCGGATTTATTGGCAACCGGTTTTAAATCTGCTTGGTTTGGCAGAGAATACCACATTTTTGTCTGGAAAAGCCCTGGAAGAAACAGAATTTCTCCAGCAGCTACAATCCGTCAATGATGGATATGGATTGTATATTTTCCATTTATATAAATTAATGCTTTGTTTCTTGTTTGGAGAAATTGAGCCAGCGAAAAATCATGCTATTGAAGTCAGGCGCTATTTTATGGCTGGTGCGGGATTAGTCAGCGAACCAGTATTTTATCTTTATGATTCTCTGCTGACTTTGGCACAATTGAATCCAGAGTTAGATGTAACATCAGCAGCATTGCAGAGTGTCACAGAAAACCAAACCAAGTTACAGCAATGGGCGCATCATGCACATATCAATTACCAGCATAAGGTGGATTTGGTAGAGGCAGAAAAATATCGGGTATTAGGCAAGAATTATGAAGCAGAGGAATATTACGATCGCGCTATTTCTCTTGCTAAAGTCAACGGCTACATCCAAGAAGAAGCCTTAGCTAACGAACTGGCAGCTAAATTATACCTGGGCTGGGGTAAAACCAAAGTTGCCGCAGGCTATATGCAAGAAGCTTACTATTGTTACGCCAAATGGGGTGCAAAAGCCAAAGTTGCCGATTTAGAAAAACGCTATCCCCAACTACTTGCCCCCATATTACAGCAAACCCGTTCGACCCTCTCAATTAACGAAACCATCATCCCCTTGGGGACTGTCACCTCCACCAGTGGAGCCACTTCTAACAGCAGTGTCTCAAATACCCTAGATTTAAAAGCGATTCTCAAAGCTTCCCATACGATCTCCAGTGAAATCGAACTGGAAAAATTGCTGGCATCTTTACTGAAAATCGTCATCGAAAATGCGGGGGCTGATAAATGTGTATTAATGCTGTTACGAGACGATCACCTATTAATTAAAGGCTCAATTACTCAGGGAACACAGCCAGTTGTGTTGCAGAGAACTCCTGTTGAAGATAGTCAAGATATTCCCCACAAACTAATTTACAAAGTCAAGCACAGCAATCAAACTGTTGTCCTGGTAAATGCGACAGCAGATCCGCTTTTAGCCAACGATCCGTATATTGTGCGTCAACAGCCTAAAAGTATCTTGTGCAGTCCAATATTGCATCAAGGCAAATTGATGGGCATTTTGTACCTGGAAAATAGTTTAGTTACGGGGGCGTTCACGAGCGATCGAGTGGAACTCCTCAATCTACTTTGCGCTCAAGCCGCAATTTCCCTAGAAAATGCGCGACTTTATGAAAATTCTCAGAACTATGCTCAACAATTGACACAATCTCTCACACAATTGCAGGCTAATGAAATCCGCTTTCAAAATTTAGCAAATAATATTCCGGGTATGGTGTACCAATTCCATCTGGCAGCGGATGGTTCCACCTCTACACCTTACGTTAGTTCTGGCTGTTGGGACTTGTATGAGTTAGATCCAGAGTTGGTGATGGCAGGGATACATAATCTTTCTACAATGCACCATCCTGACGATAATGCAGCAATGATAGAAGCCCTCACCTACTCTGCACAAAATCTCACATCTTTTGAACAAGAATGTCGCCTTGTCCTGCCTTCGGGAAGGGTGAAATGGGTGCAATTTGCTTCAAGGCCAACGCGACAAGCTGATGGGGTAACTGTATGGGATGGGGTAGTGATTGATATTAGCGATCGCAAACAAGCAGAACTTGCCTTGCAACAAGCGCAATTACAAATAATTCAAAGTGAGAAAATGTCTGCTTTGGGTAACTTAGTTGCTGGTGTTGCTCACGAAATGAATAATCCTTTGGGTTTTATTGCTGCCAGTCTTAAACAAGCTAAACCCACCTTTAATGATATTGTGGAACACTTAAAACTCTACCAAGAAACTTGCTCTGACCAAAGTGAAGAAATTCTAGACCATGCCGAAGAAATTGACTTGGAATATAGCTTAGAAGACTTGCCCAAAATGCTTGATTCCATGACTTTGGCGTGTGACAGGCTCAAAAATATCAGCACTAGTTTACGTACTTTCTCTCGTGGCGATAAAGATTACAAAGTGCCGTTTAACATTCATGAAGGCATTGATAGCACTATTCTTATTCTCAAACATCGTCTCAAAGCTAACGAACAACGTCCGGCAATTGAAATCGTGAATCACTACGGTAATTTACCACAAATAGAGTGTTTTCCTGGGCAATTAAACCAGGTATTTATGAATATTCTTGCTAATGCTATTGACGCATTAGAAGAATCGAACCTTGGACGAAATTTTGAAGAAATCAAAGCTCAACCCAACAGAATTAGCATTACAACTTCACTGGAAAATAATCTAGTTAAAATCGCCATTGCTGATAATGGCAAGGGTATGAATGAATCGATTAAACAGAGAATATTTGACAATTTATTTACTACGAAAGCTGTAGAAAAAGGAACGGGATTAGGATTGGCGATCGCCCGTCAAATCGTCGAAGAAACTCACAGCGGAAAATTGAGTTGTAACTCTGTTATCAATGAAGGTACTGAATTTTTAATTGAAATTCCAGTGTAAGCAGCTACACTAACAAAACCTGCCTCCTGTCGCTTAAAAACCTTGATTTTGAGCGACAGAAGGCAGGCGGACTTACAATTCTCAATTTACCTGTTTTTGGGCTTAACCGAAAAGTATTGGGTCGGGGATAGGATTATGAATTAACTATCACTTGTTGCTTTGCTATATCTGTTGCATTATCTTCTGTTAATGCTGGACGTACACACAAATAAATCAAGGGGCCAAGTAAAGGTACTAAACTGATTAACCAAAATAGTTGATTATTTTTCCAGCCTCGACGCGCCATATCATCACCTAATAACACCGGAAATAATATGCACAGTAGGCAAAAATCTAAACTCATCACATGGATAAAGCGGTTAGTTTGCCACTGTTGGATAAAATCTTGCCAGTTGCCACCTTGTACTCCATAAGCAACTAGTATGCTGGCAATTACTGTGAGGATAATACCAGTCACACGCGAATCTAGCAGTTTAATGAAAATATTTTTTTTGCCAACAAACTCTTGATTTGGTTCTCGAAGAAATAAATAAGGCAATAATGCAAACGCACCGACACCAAAAGATGCAGTAGCAAATGGCCAAGCTGGGATTTTTTGACTTCTACCGTCAGTAAATGCTAATGCACTGTAGGCGAGAGGCCAAACCCCCATGAGATTAAATAACGAAATAATTAAAGGATTAATCCCTTGCCATTGTCCAATCGACAGTTTCTTGATTAACTCAAATGTATCTGGTTGATCGGGTGGCGCTAAGAAAAACGCATAAATAATCAACCCAATCCACAGAGAAAACAGAGCTACCTTCCTCAACATAAACTTAAAAATAACTTTATTTTAACGTTTTATGGTTTTTAATAGCTTCTCGGCCTTACTTATAACCTGTTTACGCTTGTAGTGGTAGTAAGAAGATTCTTTAACTTTAACAATAATAGTTTCTAAATAATTACGTGCAGTCTCCACATCACCCTGTCGATAGAGAATCTTAGCCAATGTTATATAAGCTTGTGGATGACTCCAATGTTGGATGTGATTTTCCAAATGTTGTTTAGCTGCTGCAAATTCTTGTAAAGCAAACAGTGTTTCGCCATAAATTAAAGAAGCGTCACCATATTGATAATCTGGGTCTATTTTTAATATAGTTTGTAAATACTGTTGAGCAGAGGCAAGTTCTTGATTTTCAATATCAATAACTGCTGCATTCCAAAGGGTTTGCAGATTATCATCTGTGTTTTTTAAATCTTGTTTAGAGGTTGTTTCTGCTTGATAAAATCTTCCGAAATCGCCAATGTTAACTTTGCTTATACTTCTTGCTTGTGCTGCTGTCCAAAGTTTTTGGTTACTTTTCCAGTAACTCAAATAATTAGGAAGTGGGATATTTCTTCGTGATATCCAGCGCGTGAAAAAGTAAGCGATCGCACCCGGAAAGTTAACCAGAATCAAAATCCACAGCCATAATCGCTGCTTCGGTTCGTTGCGAATACAGTCATAAAGCATGAACAACCAAAATCCGGTCATTAACAATCCCACAATTTTGATCATTGACTGAATCCCCTAGCCGAGCTTAATGTTTAATTCTTCCTCAGAAAATGCGTTTCACTTGAGAAATGAGTTTAACTGCGTTTTTGGGATAATACTCTGTAATTTATGTAAAGTAGAAACGTATGAGGAAGTAAATTCCATTAAAACCTAGATGAAGCTAAATCATCAAGGGTAATTAAATATACAAATTCAGTCAGTGGGATTGCTAAAAATCCGTTAGCTAAAAGCTTCTGAGAGGTAATCGGCGGCGGCGGCTACTACTGCGATCGCACTTTCGTAATCTAGGCGGGTTGGCCCTAAAACTCCCACGCTACCTATAGGTACAGAACCTCGGCGGTAGGTAGAAGAAATTAAACTACAAGTACGTATCGGCTCTAGTGGATTTTCTGCTCCAATTCGCACTGTTACTCTAGATTTACTAGTGTCTTCTATTTCTGCTTCATCACAAATTAATTGCCATAGTTTATCTTGTTCTTCTTCTAACAATTGCATAATCGTTTTGACTTGCTGCAATTGGGAAAATTCTGGTTGACGCAGAACTTCTGCTACACCCCGCACCATAATTTGTGTCGTATTTGGTGCTTGAGTGCGACGACTTAATTCCGCAATCGCACTTTTCAAAAATTCTCCATAACGTTGAAATTCTTGATCTAATTGGCTCCAATCTAGGTTAGCTATTTCTAGTAAACTCCGCCCTCGTAAGTGGCTATTTAAGAAGTTAGAAACAATCTGCAACCCACGATCAATTACTTCAGAATCAAGTTGAGCATCTTCTTTTACAGGCGGCAAATCCATTACTTTAGAATGAGTTTCATAGCCATCTGTGACTAAAATCAGCATAATTCTACCAGCTTCAATTTGCAGCAATTGCAAATGCCTGACTAAGGCTGTTGAAGTTTGTGGCATAGTAATTAAGCTAATACAACCACTCAATGTGGCTAAAATCTGCGCGGCTCCGTGGATCAAGGCTTCTAAACTCCAATCTTCCCATTGCAGCCGTTGTTGGAGTGACAATTCTACTTCTTTAGCTAAAGTTTCTGTTCGTGTAGTGTCTCGTAGAGAAGGTGCAATTAACTGGTCAACATAGATGCGGTAGCCTGAGTCAGAAGGGATTCTTCCGGCTGAGGTGTGTGGTTGATAAAGTAGCCCAGATTTTTCTAATGCACTCATCACATTCCGAATGGTGGCCGAGCTTACACCTAGGTCATACTCTTCAACTAAAACCTTTGATCCAACAGGTTCTGCTGTAGCAATGTAGTGACGTACTGTTGCCCAAAGTATGTGCTGTTGTCGATTTGTCAACTGGACTTCCATAAGGTATTTATGACTGAAAGCAAATTTAAGAAAAATTGGAAAAATTTTTTAGCTAATGCAAAAAAGACTAAATATTAATTAATTAAGATAGCAAAATGTTTATTTCTATTATAGTTACTTATAGCAACATTCTTAGATTGCTAATTCTGAACTAATAAATATTCCTAGCAAAAGTTATTTAACGATTTAAAGTTTTTTAATTGTTAAGTATCTTCCCACAAATTGCTCAAATAAGCTGTATTGTTAGATACTTATTTTTCTCACCCTTTAAGATAAATGTCGTCAGGGTAAATGCTGATTGTGGGAAGTAGTGAGTAGGGTGTAAGGGTTTGAGGGTGCAGGGGTTTAAGGGGAATAACTAATGACTAATGACCATTGACTAATATTGCGGAATTGTTGGGTCTACTAGTTGGGAATAGGCAGCAATACCACCAGAAATATTTTTTACATTGGTAAACCCTTGAGCCACTAACCACTGACACATCTGAGCAGAACGAACGCCATGATGGCAAAGTACCAGAGTTTCAGCTTCTGGATTCAACATTGCGAAGATTTGTTCGTTCCAGTTAGCGAATTCACTCAACGGGAAGTTAACAAAACCTGGAAGACTAGCGATCGCTAATTCTTGGGGTTCACGCACATCTACTAACTGAATATTTGCATCACCAGCAGCTAAACTTTCTGCTAATTCCTCAACACTAATCTGAGTCATGGGTTGACCAAAGGATTTATCTGTCATGAAGTTTTTGTAAACGATCCTATACATTTATGTTGACAGAAAACCTAACCCTTAGCATGAGCATTGATTCTTAATAACGAACTATAGCTACGTGTCATAGATTTCTATTTGAGGCTGTCAATAGTCAAAAGTCCATAGCCTAAAAAAAGCTTGACTATTGACCATTGACTGTTGACAGTTAAACACATTGATTTAGTGTGTTAGTTGCTTAAGTCTTGACTAATTCTGGTTAAATGGCTGTGAAACTGATTATTGAATAGGTTTATGGTGAATCGGCAAAGCTCATTGTTTGGTTTAATCGCGGCTGGTGCGATCGCACTAATATTAATTGCGATCGCAGCTTTTTGGTTCTTTACCAAAAGTCCTGTGAACCTAGTCGCCTCGACTTCCCAACCTGGTGCAGCTATTTTCATATCGAAACTTTCTCCGGTGATGGTATCATTACTCACCAACCCCGACCGTTTGCAAGCCTTAGAACGAGATGGGGAAATTTCTCAAATCAAAACCAGTTTATTAGCCAAGAGTGGCATAGATTATCAAAAAGATATTCAGCCTTGGCTAGGAAACGAAATTACCCTAGCTGTGACGACAACAGATTTAGACCGTGATTCCGCCAACGGACAGCAGCCAGGATATCTCATGGTTTTAGCTACCAATAAACAAGACAAAAGCCGCGAGTTTGTCGAGTTGCTATTTTCTAAACGGGTATTAGCTGGAGCTAACTTAGATACAGAAGAATATCAAGGTGTGAAGGTGCTTTACGATAGCCAATTAGCCGCCGCAGTGGTTGGTGATGGCTTTGTGTTATTTGCCAATGATCCTAGTGTCGTTAAAGATGCAATTAACAACGTCCAAGCACCAGACCTCAATTTAACTAGTTCTCCCCAATATCAAAAAGCTCTCCAGCAATTACCGCCAGCTTCCTTAGCTGTTACTTTCTTAAATTTTCCCATCATTGCTCAATGGCAAGGTTTAAAACTACCAGAACCAACTTATGATAGTGAAATTATTTCACTAGGCTTGAACTCCAAAGGTTTATTAGCAGAAACCAGCTTTTTAACTGCTTCAGAACTTACGCCGCCATCATCGCCCCTAGCAAAACCAGTAGGAGCGTTGAAATATATTCCAGCGTCGGCGGGGTTAGCAATTTCTGGTGCTAATTTAAGCAACTTGGGTGACAGCGATTTAGCCAAATTCTGGACACAGATGAAAACAGCTATTTCTGGTTCAGGAACAGATGTAATTTCTAGATTGGTACAACCATTAACCGAAGTGCAGAAAACCTGGGGAATCAACTTTGCTCAAGATATTTTTAGCTGGGTAACAGGAGAATATGCGATCGCACTTTTACCCCATCCTGGACAAATTATCCCCGATTGGATTTTTGTTGTGGAGAAAACAGAAGGCGTACCAGAAGGGATAGCGAAATTAGATGCGATCGCCGCCTCCAGTGGATTTAGCAGTAGTAATTTAAGTTTAGATCAACAAAAAATCTCGGCTTGGACACAGTTAACAGCTAAACAAACACCAGCCAAAGACCGACCATCATTCACCATTGAAGCTCAAGCTCAAGGGATACACACAACCTTAGATAATTACGAAATTTTTGCCTCCGACTTGGCCACAATGAATGAAGTTCTCACCAATCAAGAAAAATCATTAATTAGCGATCGCAATTTCCAAAATAGTGTTGCAGCAATTCCCCAACCCAACCAAGGATATATCTACATTGATTGGGTAAAAAGTCAAGGAGTTTTAGAAAGACAAATTCCTGTTTTGAAGCTTATAGAAGTATTAGGTAAACCATTTTTTAATAGTTTGCGATCGCTCACAGTCAGTAGTTACGGTAGCGAAACAAACGTACTTAAAGGCGGTGTTTTCTTACAGCTACAAGAGTAAGAAAGAAGTGTGAAGTATGAAGTTAAGAAAGAAGAGGAAGCCAATGACCAATGACCAATCCCTTTTTGTGTCACATCTTAATGTGGCACAGACCAGTCAAATTATTCGGGAATTAATTAATTACAATATGTATATATAACTACATTTAGTTAAGCCTGTTGGAGGGCTACTATGAGAGACCGTCGCCCCCGACTACAGAAACGAATTGGTTGGGTTTTAGCTATATTAGCTACGGTAACTGCGACACCAGCGATCGCAGAAACAGCGAATTTTGGTAAGTTTAGTCTGTTACCGGGGTTTGAAACAGTTCAAGGTAAATTTTCGGGTTATACAGGTGGTTCTTTCTCATTGTCTGCCATTAGTAACCGCGATCGCGATAAAAAAGCTTGTCTAGGCTTTGCAGACCCCAAACCAGATTACACAATGGTGTTAGAAAAAGACTTTGACCAACTAACAATATTGGTTAATACAGGTAATACTGATACAACTTTACTCATCAAAGGGCCAAACGATGACACAATTCGTTGCGGTGATGACACTGGTAGAAGTAAAGATGCTAGTATTAGCGATCGCAACTGGAAAAAAGGTATTTATCAAATTTGGGTCGGTACATTTAACTCTGATGCCAAGCATAAGTATACTTTGACAGTTCAACAAAAATAATCAGGAAATAGGGGCTATTAAGACAAAAGTAAAAAGTAAAAAGGTAGAAGATTAGTGCCTTTTTACTTTTGCCTTTTTATTTTTGACTTTATCAATTCCATCCCTCCCCAACTATGACAACTCGTTTAGTCAAAGCAAAACTCATCGCCACAGAACAAGCTGCGCCAGATATCGAATTCATGTTTAACCCCAGTCAGTTAGACTTCTCGCAGCAAATTAACTTGACCAAAAGCAGTGGTGCGCGTACCGGAAGAGGCTTACCAAAAGTTAGTTTTGCTTACCCAGAACCATGCAGACTCAGTATTAGTAACATCATATTTGATACCTACGAAGATGGTTCTAGCGTTCTCACCCATCTCAAAAAATTTGAAAAAGCAGTTAACTTTGCCGAAGCTGGCGCAGGTAAAGAAAAACGCCCACCAGTGTATATATTTACCTGGGGTGATCAGCAATATTTACGCTGTTTTGTCCAATCTCTCAACTACAGCCTGACTTTATTTCTGCCCGACGGTACACCAGTACGTGCTAAAGTTAACCTCACTCTAGAAGAAGTTGATGAATCAATTTCTCAGCCAGGCATGGGTACATCTAGCAGTGTAAACCGGACTGGTGACAGCAGAAGTAGCCGGAGTTAATTCGACCTTTGGGGAATAGTCTGTAATGCCCCATATTCATTAGGCTAGAGGCAACCTCCTCTTGCCAATGTGTATGCCTGTCCTTTACATACCTGAGCCACTATTGCAAATTGATGGCACTCCTGCTTCTGCTGATTTGCTGAATGATATTTTGCAAATCACAGTAGAAGAAAGTCTACATCTACCAGGAATGTTTACTTTAGTAATTCGCAATGATTACTTTCCAGGATTGACAGCAGAGGAAACGTGGAAACATCAAAAGTTATTTGCTATTGGTAAAAAAATTAAACTCGGTTTTATTTCTAGCACGACGCAAAACGTAGATTTTGAAGATGCAGAGCAAGGTTACGTATTAGAAGGGGAAGTTACAGCCATAGAAACTGAGTTCACCAGTGGTTCTCAAGCTCCTATCGTGATTCGTGGCTATGATATTTCTCATCGCTTGCATCGAGGGCGATATAATCGCTCCTTTCAAAATGTCACCGATAGCGATGTTGTGAATCAAGTTATTAAGGAAGCAGGCATTACAGCAGGTACAGTTACTTCTACCAGTATTGTTCATGATTACGTCTTTCAAGAAAATCAGACCAATATGGAATTTCTGCGGGAAAGAGCAGCCCGTCTCGGCTTTGAGTTGTATGTGCAAGATAGCAAATTAAACTTTCGCCAACCCGCACAAGACCAATCTTTATCGCTCAAATGGTTAGAAGATATCCATAGTTTTCGGGTTCGTGTTAGTAGTGCGGAACAAGTCAGTTCTGTGGAAGTGCGGGGGTGGGACTACACTACAAAGAAGCCTATTATTTCTACAGCCTCTACAGAACAAGTAATTACTAGCACAGATAACGGTAAAGGCAGTTCAACTAGCACAAAATTCAGCATCAGTCCGAAAATGATTGTGGTAGATCAGCCTGTGTTTAGTGCCGCTGAATCCCAGAAAATTGCCCAAGCTTTGTGTAATGAACTAGGCGGTGAATTTGTTGCAGCTGATGCAAAGGGTGAAGGAAATCCCGAAATCAGACCGGGTAAAGTAATTAAGTTGACAGATATGGGCAGTTACAGTGGTAGCTATTACGTTACGGAAACTCGCCATCTGTTCCATGAGCGAAAATTTGTCACAGAGTTTAGTGTCCGTGGTTTGCGTTCTGGAGACTTGTTAGCAACTCTGTCACCCCAAAAACATCTGCAACCAGGACAAACTCTTTTAGTGGGTGTGGTTAGTAATAACAACGACCCGAAAGGTTGGGGTCGTGTGCGGGTGAAGTTTCCGACATTAACTGAAGAACATGAAAGCAATTGGGCAAGAGTTGTGAGTGTAGGTGCAGGTATAGGTCGGGGTTTGGACTGTTTACCAGAAATTAACGACGAAGTTTTAGTAGCCTTTGAACACGGAGATATTCACCGTCCTTATGTGATTGGTGGTGTGTGGAATGGCACAGATGCACCACCAGAAGCAGTGGCGGATACTGTTGTTGGCGGGAAAGTGCGCCTAAGAACTTTTAAAACCCGTGTTGGACATAAACTCCAATTTGTTGAAGAAGACAAAAGCACGACTAAAAAAGGCGCATATCTGCAAACAGTAGATGGTCATAATTTGCGAATGAATGACAGCGAGAAATTTGCCGAGTTAGAAACTACTGGCGGACACAAATTTCGCTGTGATGATAGTAATAAAACTATTAGTTTGACTTCCACAGGTGACATTACAGTTAAATCTGGGACAACCGGGACAGCGAAGAAAATTAGTGTCAACGGTGGAGAAATTGCTTTAACTGCAACGCAAAAAATTACCTTAACTGTAGGGGGTACGAGTATCGAACTCACACCCAGCGGTATTACTATGCGAACTACTGGAACATTGAGTATCCAATCTGGTAGTTCCATCAGTGTGCAAGCTGGAGGTTCTTTGAGTGCTAATGCTGGTGGCGCAATTTCCGCTAATTCTGGTAGTTCGGTCAGCGTCAATGCTGGCGCTGCGGTCAGTATCAACGGTGCAGCTTCCGTCGGCATTTTAGGTGGGGTAATTCGGTTGAATTGTTAATTTGGTCAATAGTCATTTGTTCTTTTCCCCCTTGCCCCCTGCCCCCTACCTCTTCTTCCACTCCCTAAAAAACTTATGTTTCCAGCAGCACGATTAACCGATTTAACTGTCACAGGCGATCCGATTACTGCGCCTGGTGTGCCTAATGTTTTAATTGCAGGTTTACCCGCAGCTTGTGTTGGCGATTTAGTAGCGGGGCCTGTAGTGACTGGCAGTATTGTGATGGGTTCTTTTACCGTCTTGATTGGTGGTAGACCTGCGGCGCGAGTCACATCTCAGGTAGCTGGTGTGAATACTGTAACTGGTGTGCCGTTGACTACGGTTGTGGGTATAGGTGCGCCGACGGTGTTAATTGGTGGTTGAAAGGTAAAAGAACCTTTATTCAGCATTTTTTTTGGTAAATCAGCATTCTTGCGAGCAGTGATGGGTATTTGAATGCAGAAAGTTGTGCCTTGTCCGGGTTCAGAGAAGCATTCTATTTTACCATTATGCTTTTCGATAATTTTGCGACAGATGGGCATTCCTAATCCTGTGCCTTTACCAATGGGTTTTGTAGTGAAGAAAGGTTCAAAAAGGCGATCGCGCACATCTTGGCTCATTCCTGAACCATTATCTTGAATCCGAACGACTATATATGGAGAATTTGTCAATATTTTGCCATTTTCTAATGAGGTACTAATAGTAATAATCCCCTCTTTTTCTTGACCGTCTAAGGCATCGATCGCATTAGCAATAATATTCATAAATACCTGATTTAGTTGGCTGGGATAGCACTCAACTAAAGGCAGTACGTCATAATTTTTAATGACTTCAATTCCTAATTTGCCACAGCTGGTCTTTAAGCGATTGTTCAAAATTAGCAGGGTACTATCAATGCCTTCATGAATATCTGCTACTGTCATCTGTGCTTGTTCTGTGCGTGAAAAGTTGCGTAAAGATACAACAATCTCACGGACACGTTTGATTCCTAAACTCATTGAACCTATCAGTTTCGGCAAATCTTTCGAGAGAAAGTCTAGATCAATTTCTTCGGTGAGGTCGTGAATTGCTGGGATGTATTCGCAATTATCTTGGTAAATATGCACTAAGCGCAATAAATCATCAACATACTGTTGAGCATGGCTAATATTACCGCTGATAAAGTTGACTGGATTATTAATTTCATGGGCAATTCCAGCAACTAATTGCCCCAAACTTGACATTTTTTCACTTTGAATTAACTGTGCTTGTGTTTGTTGTAATTCATGAAGTGTAGTTTGCAGTTGTTGAGCTTGGATTTGAGCAATTTTAGCAGCTTCACAACTTTGCTCATAAAGCAGGGCTTTTTCAATTGCAACGCCTGCTTGCATTGCTAAGATGCTTAATAGTTTTAAGTCTCTATTTGTATAATTAATTGCAGTTTCGCTGCCAATAATAATTGCTCCAACTACCCGTTCTTCGACATTTAATGGGACACAAATCAACGAATTAAATTGTTTGTGTTCCCCAAGAAATCGAGGATAAGATACAATATTGTTAATAATTTCGCCTCTGCCCATTTGAACTATATCACCGATAATTCCTTCGCCTAATTTTATCGGGTGCTGAAGATAGCTATTGGCACCAATTTCAGCCAAAGTCTCAAAAATATTTGTTTTTTTGTTTAACAGTAAAATAGCCCCACCAGTTGAGGGAATTAATTGACCAGCTTCTTGTATGAGCAATCGAGAAACTTGCCGGAGATTAAGACTGGCAGTTACTTGAATTGAAATATCATGGAGTAAGTCAATTTCTTGATATCTTTCTAGTAGTTCATGGGCGAGATTTTTCTTCTCAGACTCTTGCTTGAGTGCATAGATTAGTATTGCCACAACTCCTGCGGCTTGTTGTGAACTATGTACCCGACCAATAAGTTCACCAGAGAACTCTATAGGATAGGCGATCGCTGAAATATCTACTGCTGTACCGAAGAGTATTTGACCTTCTATATCTTCTATTGTGAACTGGCTATCTGTTGCTTTGGCAAAATCATTTAAAAGAGCTAAGACATCCTTTTTAACAATCAGACTGCTTAAATTGCTTTTAATCATCGGCTCTCATCCTGATTTTATTGCTGATTTTGCTAAAGCATCAGTTTTTTATACCTAATTGATGGTCATTTGTCACTAATTGTTAGTAAATCCATCATCAGATAATTACCATATTGTTAGGTATCAGCTTTAATTTTTGAAAATTAAAATTTTAAATAATATGCGATGCAACTCGATTATAAATGAATAATTTCAGACAATTCACCGTAGATTCATTGATTTTTGTAGATTAAGTAAATATACATAGGTTGAATTTTCCTGCTTAAGTTAACTCGACTTTTGGCGAATGGTTTTTGTTTTGTTGATCAGCATAAAGTAGCGTAGACGGCTCATCACTGTTTACCTACCATGCCAGAACTCAATCAAAATCAACACCTGGGTGCAGGCTGGTCGTTTCCGTTACGGGTGAATGTCCAAGGAGGTCTGCAACTTAGTAAGGCCGATCGCAATATTGAAGAGTCGATGATGCTGATTTTGCGTACCGAGTTGGGTGAACGTGTCTATCGTCCTAACTTTGGTTCGCGGTTGTCGGAGTTGACTTTTGCACCGATGAACACTCAAACTTTATTACTTTTGCGTCTACACGTCCAAGAAGCTTTGGAAATGTGGGAACCACGCATTGTTTTAGATGCGGTGCGTGCTGACCCTGATCCGCTGCGAGGTCGTGTAGATATTGTTATTGAATATCATCCTAAAGATAGCCATGATTCGCGGAGTTTAGTATTTCCGTTTTATTTGAATGGGCAGTAGTCATTTGTCATTGGTCATTGGTCATTTGTGTGTTTTATATGTCAATGAAGATCCCCCTAAATCCCCCTTCAAAAGGGGGACTTGAAGAAAAATCCCCCCCTTTTTAAGGGGGGCTAGGGGGGATCAAAACTTTAACTAATATTACTCAACACTTTTATTAATATTGTGGAATTTGATTTTTTACCAAAGTTACCCAAGTCTAATCTAGACGATCGCAGTTTTAAAGATTTAGTTGATGAGTGTATTCTGCGAATTCCCCGCTATTGTCCAGAATGGACGAATTATAACCCCAGTGACCCAGGTATCACGTTAATTGAGCTATTTGCTTGGTTAACTGACCAAATGTTGCTGCGGTTCAATGAAGTACCAAAGCGCAATTACATTACTTTTTTAGAGTTATTGGGTGTGAGGTTGCAAGCACCTGCGCCTGCGGTGGCGGATATTACTTTTTATCTCAGTGCGGCTTTACCTGACACTTACACGATTCCGCCTGGGGTGGAGGTGGCGACAATTCGCACGGAAACAGAAGAGGCGATCGCATTCACTACGGATCGTCCTTTAATTATTGATAAACCGCAAATTCGCCACTTTCTCACCTGTCCCACTGCTGATCAAAAACCAGAAATTTTGCGCGATCGCTTTACTAATTTATGGACGATGCGCTCTGATGGTGAGTGGTATGGTAGAGAGTTGGCACTGTTTGAAGAACAACCCCAACCAGGAAACAGTTTTTATTTAGTGATTGATGGGGAATCCCAGTGCGAAGGGAATGTTCTCGCACTGCAATTAAAAGGAGAAGCCGCCACCGCCACGGGGATTAACCCTGACATTCCGCCGCGCCGTTGGGAAGCTTGGAATGGTGTGGAATGGGAAGCGGTACTACTGCAAGAATCGGACGACAGCACTAAGGGTTTTAGTTTTAGCGAATTGCAGTCCCAAGGGATTAATCCCCTACAAGGTGCAGATATCGTCCTGCATTTACCGCAGTCCTGGCCTGTGACGACTTTCACCGCCTATCAAGGACGCTGGCTGCGTTGCGTTTATACCGCACCCCAACCCAATCAACCAGGATATAGCAGTGCGCCACGCATGATTGGTTTGGCTGTTAGATCCATTGGCGGGACTGTGGGTGCGAGTCAAAGTGAATTGATTCGCAATGAAATTTTAGGGGAAAGCGACGGTACGCCGGGACAGACTTTTCAGTTACAGGGTGTTCCGGTGTTGAACCGTCGGGAAGATGAATATTTGATCATTTCGCCGCCTGGGGGAATCCCTCAACGGTGGTATGAAGTCAGCGATTTTGCTAATTCTCTCCCCCAAGATTTGCACTACACCATCGATTCGCGCACCGGGACGGTACAGTTTGGCCCGGTGATTCGAGAACCAGCCCAACTCCAGCAACAGACGGAATTTAGGCGAGGGGTGGGGAATTTTGCCAACATTCAGGAACTAGAAAGGCAATATGGTGCTGTTCCGCCGCGTGGGTCGGTAATTCGCATGGTTGCATACCGCACTGGTGGAGGACGTAAGGGTAATGTGCAACGGGGGACGATTACGGTAGCGAAAAATGCGGTTCCTTATGTGGCGAGGTTGATTAACCATACACCAGCGCGTAACGGTTCTGATGCAGAATCTTTGGAAGATGCGGTAATTCGGGTTCCGGCGATGCTGCGAACTCGCGATCGCGCGGTGACTCCTGAAGATTTTGAAGTGCTGACGCTACAGGCTGGCGGTGGTGCGGTGACGCGGGTGCGGTGCTTACCACCGACAACTACGCAAGAAGCTGGAACTATCAAATTATTGGTTGTTCCGGCGGCGAATACAGATTCAATTCATCGTGGTGAAGGTATCGAACCGGAATTATTCAACCTCAGCCCGCAATTGCGTGACCAAATTATTGCTTATTTAGATGAACGGAGATTACTAGGAATACAGGTCAAATTGCAAGCCCCGGAATATGTGGGCGTAGCTGTGCAAACAGAAGTTGCGCTGGAAGCAGAATACAACCATCCCGCCGCCCAGCAAGAAATTCTCAGTAAGTTACGGGTGGCGTTGTATCGGTTTTTGAATCCGATTACGGGGGGACAAGATGGGAGAGGCTGGCCGTTTGGTAGACCTGTTTACCCTTCGGATATTGTCAATTTGTTTCAGCAATTTCCAGCGGTGCGGTATTTGGGGGTAGTGCAGCTGTTTGAACTGCGCTATGTGGGTTCAACTTGGGTGCGATCGCTTCCTCAAAACCCAGTGATTGATCCGGGTGCGTTGGGTTTGATTTGTTCTTGGCAAAATACGCGGTTGCGTTCTGGTCATGTGGTCAATTTAATTCAGTAAGTAAGTGCTGAGTGCTGAGTGCTGAGTTATGGAGGTGAATCAGTTGAGTAAAGTAGAAAGATTTGAGGATTTAATTGCTTGGCAAAAAGCTAGGGTTTTGACTAAAGCAATTTATCAAATTACACAACAGGGAGCTTTTAGCAAAGATTATGGACTTTCAGGACAAATGCAAAGAGCATCAGTCTCAATAATGTCTAATATTGCTGAAGGATTTGAGCGTAATAGACCTAGAGAATTTCATCAGTTTCTTTCAATGGCTAAAGCTTCTTGTGCTGAATTACGTTCTCAACTTTATGTAGCTTTAGATGTTCAATACATCCAGTCACACGAATTTAATCAAATTTTAAATCAAGCACAAGAAGTTGGCAGAATTATCGGTGGTCTTCGAGCATCTATTGACAAAAACAAACAAGAATAAAAACCACACTTTTTTATGACTAACCAAATCCTGCATCTACAACTCACATCTATGCAATTACCTGATGGGGTACAGTCATTAGCAGTGAGTACAAGTGCAGCCGATTTTTCACACTCAGCACTCAACACTCAGCACTCAGCACTCAGCACTCAGCACTCAATTCGCGCGGGGTGTGATTTGGTTGTTCATCCGCCGGAACCGAGTGAGATAGTTTTGCAGCTAGAAAACTTGGGTAGTCGAATTTTGCGGTTAAATGTGCGGTTGGAGGGGAATTTCCCGGCTGAGTGGTGTCGCATTGGGATGGAGGGGTATGAACTCGCGCCGCGATCGCGGATGGATGTGGTGTTGTATTTTCAACTTCCCGCTGATTTCTTTGAAAATCCAGCGTTGGCGACTGGTCAATCTTTGGTGTTGGATTATCACAGTCGCATTCACGTCAATTACACCGAGGAGGGTACTGGTAGACAGTTAGTTGAAACAGCTGGGTTGAATTTGTATGTTCGTCCTCGCAGTCTATACCAAAAATTTGTCCCCGCGCTTTATCGAGAAGTTGATTTTATTGGTCGCTTCTTGAAAATTTTTGAACAGGCTTTTGAACCAGCAGTGCAAACGCTGGATGTTTTGTGGGCTTATTTAGACCCAATGACTGCACCGCAGACATTGTTACCTTTTCTCGCGCACTGGGTAGCTTGGCCGATTGACCGTCGTTGGACTATTGAACGACAACGTTATTTAATTCGTTCGGCGGTTGAGCTTTATCGCTGGCGGGGAACACGTAGAGGGTTGCGTTTATATATACATCTTTATACAGATTTACCTTTAGATGAACATATTACAAGAGAAGTTGATAAACATATTTGTATTGAAGAAATTCGCGGTGAAGGTTTTGTTTTAGGTAATACGCGCCTGGGTGAAGATGCAATGATTGGCGGCGGTCGTCCGTATCATTTTATCGTGCGCCTACGTCCCCAACGCCCAAATCAGGTAGATGAACAATTAGTGCGACACATTATTGAGCAAGAAAAACCTGCATTTTGTACTTACGAACTTTATGTAGATGAGTCATTAGTCAATGGTCATTAGTCATTGGTTCTTCCCCCTATATCCCTACTCCCTACTCCCCCAATTATGGAAATTCACCCCCTAGAACGATTACAAATTCAAGATGGTTTATTGATTAACGCTGAACGGTGGAAGCGATCGCATGATTATCACCGTCAACGGCAAAATATTCATTATCAATCACTCAATGAACCGGGAATAGTTCAGGGTTTGGGTGTGAGTTTGATTCCTGCGCCGAAGGATGTACCATCACAATATAACGATGGGCGATGGTTACAAATTCAGCCAGGAATTGCCATTGATGTGAATGGGAATCCGATTGTGGTTCCGCAACCGATCGACTTTCATATCTCTGCTGATATTACTGAAGAAAAACCCAGATTAATTTATTTAGTTTTGCGTTATGTAGACCCAGATACTTTACAACGCAAACAGGTAAGTGAATTTGAAACAGAAACTTTTCGGATTGATGAAAAAACGACACCACCTGATACTTTTGAGGTGGAGTTATGCCGAATTTTATTACAACCGGGATTAGTAACTTTAGAAAATCCCCAAGATGTATTTTATCCTAGTTTGAATAGTTTAGATTTTCGTTATCGAAAAATTGCGCGATCGCGTCCTACGGTGGTGGTACGGGTGGCGCATCTTGATACGCAGGAAACTAAGGAAGGTAATAGTTTTGCAAATCTCGCTTCTTTATTAAGATACACCGAAAGTCTGACCTGTACTCTCCAAGGAGATGAACAAATTACCCGCTTAAATTTTCCGCTTTTAGACCAAACTATAGCAATTAATTATGATTTGCTATTTATTACTGGAAGTGAACCATTAATTTTAAATGTGCAAGAATTAGCTAATCTCAAAAGCTATCTAGATAGTGGCGGGGTTTTATTAGTTGAATCCCCTACCGATGCTGTTGATAGATTAGAAAGTATTTTAGAAATTACGGAAAGTTTAGCCACACCTTTAGAAGATTTACGCCGACTTGATAGGTACCATCTGTTGCGGACACAGCCATTTTTATTTGCCGCTTTACCAGCTATAAATCAAAAGCCTCTGCAAATTTTAGTGGCAGGTGGCATTGTTTTAGTTATTGGTGATTTATCGATAGCTTGGGGATTAGATGAAAAGTTAACTTTAACACGAGAAACGATTCGCACCGCCCAAGAGTTAGGCATTAATATTCTCAATTTTGCTTGGAATAGAAAGCGAATGACGCAATTAAGACAACAAACTGCTACACCTGTCTCAACTAAACCTGATGCTTTAAAAAATATTTTCAACAAATTAGAATAATTCTTGATTTTTACCTTTTTACTTTTTACTTTTTTCTATGGCAGTTAATCTAGTTAATACTAAAATTTCTACTCAAGTATTGAATTTTCAACCAGGTGGTTCGCCAACTTCTTTTGAAGTGACTGTAGTTAATGAAAGTAATCAGTTTGCTTCTTTTCAAATCGAAATAATTGCGGCTGGTAGTAGCGAAAGTTTAGGGTCTAATTGGTACACAATTACACCAGCAGTTAGTGCTAAAAATCCGCCAGGGGATAGTACAAAATTTGCAGTAACAATTACTAATACACCTATTGCCGGTTTTATCGGCAAAATGAACCTGATAGTGCGAATTTTTTCGCTGGAATTGCGAGATGAAGATAGACAATTACTGCGGTTAATAGTTGAAGCAGGCGTTGGTGCTGTACCAATGCAGGTTGAGTTACCAATACGAGAATTTACAACTCAACCACAGGGATTAATTGAAATTCCTGTGCGGGTTTTTAATCCTAGTCAATTACCTGCAACCGTTTCTTTAAAACCGATTGGACTCAAGCTTCAATGGTTTATTAATGGCGATGAAAAACTATTACCAGTTGCGCCAGGAACTAAAACAGAAACTTCGTTTTTATGTCAATTACCAATTGCTGAAGAAGTTCCCAGTCGATCTTATCCTTTTACTATTGAAGCTACTTATACTAATGGACTTCCATCTAGTAGTCGAGAAGGCATAATTAATGTTAATCCAGCCGGATTGATTGACTTTCAATGCACTCCAGAAAAACAACACATACCTGCATCTCGTCCTTGGCTACCCCAGTTGAGAGTTAATTCGGCAACTTACCAACTTGAATGCCAAAATCATAGTAATTTGACTCAAAAGTTAAGTATTGAAGTCAAAGAAGACTCGGAAGGCAAGCGTAAATGTTTTTGGGAAGTTCAACCAGAATTTATAGAATTAAACCCAGGAGAAAGTAATAATTTACAACTATTAGTCAGTAAGCGGCGCAGGTGGTTAGGTTTTCAGCAAAAACTAGCATTTAAAATCAAGGCTATTGTATCAGATACCCGCGTAAATATTAATAACGAAAATCAATATTTACAACTAATTCTTCATCCTATTTTACATCCTTGTCTACAGATGGGATTAGGAATTTTGCTGTTATATATACTCTGGTTTTTATCATGGCTCAATCCCAATAACCCATTTTTTGGACATCGTCGCGCTGTGACATTTGTGCAGTTTAATGGAGTAGGCGATCGCGCTGTTAGCAGTTCTCAAGACCAAAGTATTATTAGATGGAATCTCGCTGGTTTTACTAACCCTTTGGTTAATCAAGATAATGGGAGAATGGCTAAAAATATAGGCAAATCTGTTCGAGTAGTACGCTATAAACCTGTAGATAATGACGTAGTAGCTGCTGGTTTAGAAAATGGCGAAATTCAAATTTGGGATGTGCTAGGTGGTACAAAAAAACCAGAAGTTACTTTTTTGTATGATAAAGCAGACCGGGTTTTAGGTTTAGAATTTAGCCAAGACTCACACTTTTTATTTAGTGGTCATGGTAGTGGTTTAGTTCTGCAATGGGATATTAATAGTGCGCTTCTAAATGATGAAGTAACTTTAAAAGAACCTATCAAGACAATAAATGTAAATTTTCCTGTATATAGTTTGGCTTTAGCTGGACAAGATAAGCAAAATTTAGTAATTGTAGGCAGATACAATAACTTAGATATCTGGAATTTTTCCCAAAACAAACTATGGAAAGTTCCCTATAGTCCGCCTGGAAGTCAAAATGATTATATTGTCAGCGTAGATAGTGCAGAATATAAACCAAGTTTATTAGCAACAGCAGATAATATGGGACAAATTACTTTATGGAATATGCAGCAATGTCTAATTAAAAATAACAGTCAATGTCAAGTTTTAGATAAATGGTCTGATGGTCACAGTGGTAAAGCTGTTAGGTCAGTTGCTTTGAGTCGAGATGGTTGTTATTTAGTTAGTGGTGGTGATGATAATCGAGTGATGTTATGGCCATTAACTACAAAAGGTAAACGAGCTTCGGTAGTTGGTCAACTTATACGTTCAGAAAGGCAAAGATTTAATAGCGTGGATATTAAGGTAGTTAAAAATCAAATTTTAATTATTAGTGGTAATGACGATCGCAGAGTTAGATTAGATATCCGAGATTTAAATAAAAACATTGGTTGCAAACAATAAATAACCACTAACTTACACAGATAAAATATCTTTTTACTTTTGCCTTTTTATTTTTTACTTTTTTAGGGGTAAGCATGACTGCCACAAATTCGAGAATTACAGATTCCAAACTCGGTTTGAGTATGGCAGATGTGTTGATTCTGCCACCACAACAGCGCAAAATTGTCCAGTGGCTAATTAAGCGTCCTGATAGTGTTACTCTAGCTCAAGTATCAATTCATTTAGATTTAAATCAACAAGCTACTTTAGCTTTATTAGATAAATTAGTTGAAGAAGGTTTTGTTCAGCAAGTTTTAACATCTGGTGAGGTGAAATACCGCGTTAATTTGGCGGCTAAACGTGGTATTCAACAGCAGAATATTCAACAAACTCTCGCGCCTGGAAATCCCCTAGCGATTATTTTTAATCCTTCTGGTGATTATGCAGTTCAAGCTGGGGCAAAATTTGAACTTAATATCACTGTTACGAATAAAGGGGTGGAAAGTGCGTTAATTGATATTTTTATTGATGAATTATCACCGCAATTAATTCAATGGTGTGATGCGCCTAAACAGAGGTTAGCGCTAAGTCCTAATTCTGTGGGTGAGGTGTTATTTGAATTTCACGTACCTGTAACAGCAATTCCTAGCACTTACAACTATTCAATTGTTGTCGATGCGCCGTTACATTATCCTGAAGATACGCCAATTCGACATGGGGCAAAAATTCAGGTTTTACCAGCAATTGAAACTGTAGTTAGAGTTAGTGACCCGACTTTTAGCTTACTACCTTTAACGAGTTCGCGATCGCCTGCCAAAATTCTCCCAGGCGGAATCTTACAGGTGAATGTCAATGTCCACAACCGTTCTGATAGGGTAGATAGATTTCGCCTCAGTTGTCTTGATTTACCTGAAGAATGGGTGAGTATCCGCTATCCCGAAGGTTTGGAAACGGCGGGACTTGTTATCCCCAACATGGGTTTAAATCTTAACCCAGGCGAAAAAGGAGAAATCTTACTTCAATTTCAGCCATCACTAGGCGCAAACGCCGGACTTTACTACCCCAGCATCCGCTTGTATTCTGCCAACAATCCCGATTTGATGCTATTGGATGTCATATATTGGGAAATTTTGCCGTCTTACTTGCTAAATGCAGAGATGCTGATAGTGGTAAATCGAGTGAGACGCAAAGGCGGAACTTTTGAAGTTAAGTTGACAAATGCGGGTAACACTGTCAGAGAAATTGCTTGTGAAGCAGTTCCTATAGATGAAGATAAGGTGTGTACTTACGTAACTTCTCCGGCTTTGTTGCGCGTATTACCGGGAGAAAAAGTGTCGACAAAAGTGACGGTAGTACCCGTGAAATGGTGGTATCGTCCGATGTTTGGTGCGGGGCGATTACTTAACTTTCGCATTGAATTAGTAGATCAGCAACAAATACCTTTACCTAATCCTGCTTTACCAGGAAGTTTAATTTGGGAACCGCGTCCTTGGTGGCAATTTTTACTTGTATTGTTGACAGTTATAGGTAGTGTAGCAGCGATCGCATTCTTGATTTGGTTATGGTTTTTCCGTCCCCTCGCAAGTCCCAAAATTCTGCAATTTCTCTCCTCTGATGCGACTTATCAAGCCTCTAACAATGATTTTATTCGCTTGAGTTGGCAAATTCGCCACCCCAAAAAATTGCAAACATTATCTTTAACTGGTTTATTTGCTGATGGTACAGCGGCGGTACAACCAATAGTTTATACCTTCAACGGTAAACTACCCCAAGAACTACAACCATTTTGTCAAATGGGTGCAGTGTTAACTTGTGCTAATGTGCCGACTGATGCGCGTAAATCAGGAGATTACATTTTTCAAATGCAAGCATTTGCTAATGATAATCCAGACTTGCCCGCCGACACAATTAAAACGAATACGATTAAAATTATCCCGATTCCCCCACCGCAACTTCTGCAATTTTCTCCAACACAATCTGTTTATCAAGAAGTTAAAAATAGTGATAACAAAATTAGACCAGACACAATTCGTCTCAATTGGGAAATCAATGATTTAAATAGATTAAAAGAATTACGCATTATTGGGCGATCGCCAGAAAATTTAGTTAATAGTCCACAACAAACTTACAATGTCAGCCAAGGTATTCCCGACACACTAAAAACCTTCTGTACCCAGCAAGATAATCAATTAAACTGTCGCAATGTTCCTGCTGATAATCGCGGCGCAGGAGACTATATATTTGAAATACAAGTATTTACTAAAACAGATACAGATAAACCAAGTATTTCGCAAAAAACAGACTTAGTAAAAGTTCAACCTTTACCCAGCAAAATTATCGAATTTAAAATTAATGGTAATAACCCATTACCAAAATATACCATAGTAATTAATCCACTCAAGCCTAATAAACCTCTCAACTTATCTTGGAAAATTGAAGGTAGTAATAATATTAAAGTTGAACTTCTTCCTGCGCCAGGAGATATCCCGCGTAACGGTACAATACCTTACCCAGTTAATCAACAACCCGGTAGCGAAATAATTACTTTACAAGTTACTAATTCTACTGGTGAAAAAGTAAGTCGTTCCGTCACCATTGAAACTTTTTTACCGCCTAACTCAACAACCAATCAACCACAACTACCACAACTAGAAGGTGCAAAACCCCAAATTCCAGCTATACCCCCACCAGCCGCAACACAACCTACACAACCGCCTGGTACTTCCCCATCTTCAGGTAACAATACATCACCTAACCCAAATTCACCGACACCTTCTCAACCAGACAAACTCTCACCCTTAGAACTACCACCAGGATTTGATTAAAAGCAAATTTTTCTTCTTTGCGTCTTTGCGCCTACTCTTCGAGAAGCCGCTACCGCGTCTATGCGTGAGATAAAAAATACTATGAAACCCCATCTTTTTTTAACAATAACCTTAACCTCCCTCCTACTTTTACCACTTTCCGCCAATTCCAATCAACCAATAGACGCACAACAATATCGTGCTAACTTACTCTTAAATCTTGGTAACAGACAACTAACCAACGGACAGTTTAAATCAGCCTTAACATCATTACAAGAATCACTCAGACTATATCAAATAATTGGCGATCGCACCGGAGAAGCCACCGCACTATTTCGCATCGCTGATGCTTACTTTACTCTTGGTAGATATAGAACTGCGATTAGTTTTTACAAACAAAGTTTACAGCTAACTCAAGACTTTGCTAATCAATCAATGACAGTGCAAATTTTTGAACACCTCAGCAATACATATACTAATCTAGGCGATGAAAAGTTAGCTAAAAAATATCAAGAACAAGCAACCACACTCAAAAAAGATATTGGTAATCCTGATAGAGAAGCAGCTTTTTTAGGTAATGTTGGTTTAGACCATGATGCTGCAACTGAGTATAAACAAGCGATTGCGTTTTATTCCCAACAATTCACAACCGCTAAAGGCAATAATAACTATCAACTGCAAATTGATTCCTTACAGAACCTCGCTGCAACTTATTGTAAATTAGGGCAATATCCCCAGGCGATCGCAACTTATCAACAACAGCTAAGATTAGCCCAGGAATTAAGCAATAACTCCCTAGTAAGCCTGACATTTAAACAAATCGCCGAAACCTATCAAAAGCAAGGAGATTTTAAAGCTGCGATCGCTTTTTATCAACAACAGCTAAAACTTACAGATAAATCTCAAAAATTTGAGGTAATCAGACAATTAGGACGCGTTTATACTTTTGCCAAAGATTACGATAAGGCAATCGCATTATATCAAGAACAGCTAGATTTTGCTAAAGCTAATAAAGATAATTACAACCAAGGCACAGCTTTAAATAACTTAGCTTTTGTTTATTTAAACTCTAATAAATTAGATGACGCTGAAACTACGCTACAAGCAAGTATTAAAAATTGGAAATCTTTACGTTTAGAGTTAGGTAACACAATTGATTATGCGGCGGAACAAAGGAATACATATAACTTACTACAACAAGTTTTGATTACTCAAAATCAGCCAGAGGACGCATTAGAAATCTCTGAACAAAGCAGTATTATGGCATCCTTACAATTATTGGGAATGCGGTTAGCTTCTGAACCAAAAGATAATAATCTAAAAATCGCACCTAAATCAATTGTCTTACCCACAATTGCCGACATTCAAAAAATTGCTAAAGAGCAAAAAGCTACTCTGGTGAAATATACTATCATTCCTGATGATGGCTTATATACTTGGGTAATTCAACCTACAGGGAAAATTACATTCCGTAAAATCAAACCAATACCGGAAAATACATTTGATTCAGTTAATTCCATCTCTGAAATAGTTGCTAATATTCCTAATTATCTAGGTGTAAATAGTCAAGAGAATCAAGGTAAAAAACTTGTTAATCCTTTATTGCAGTTACATCAATTATTAATCAAGCCAATTGCTGATTTACTACCGGAAAATCCTACAGCCCAAATCATATTCATTCCCCAAGATGATTTATGGTTTGTTCCCTTTCCAGCATTGGTTGATATTTCTGGCAAATATTTAATTGAAAAACATCCCATTTCAACTGTACCAGCAATTCAAATACTCAAATTAGCAAAAGAACAACGAGGTAGAACAGGTGGGAGTAAAGTTGTTGTCGTGGGTAATCCTACCATGCCGAAAATTGCTCGTGCAATTAATCAAGCACCGCAACCTTTACCACAATTAATCAATGCAGAACAAGAAGCTTTAGCTATTGCTGATTTATTTAAAACTAAAGCTTTAATTGGTAGCCAAGCCACAAAAGCAGCAATTCTACCTTTATTACCCAAAGCCAAAATCATTCATCTAGCAACATATAGTGTTTTAGATGATATCAAAAGACAAGGTATCCCCGGAGGTATCGCCTTAGCTGGAGAAAATAACGGACTACTCACCGCCAGCGAAATTCTCAACTTGTACAATCAACCAAAAGGTAAGCGTTTGCGTGCTAAGTTAGCCTTTATCAGTGCTGGGGAAACCGGACAAGGTAGTATGGGCAATGGTGTACTGAGTTTATCTTTAGCATTGATGGCATCTGGTGTTCCTAGTGTGATTGTCTCACAATGGGCAGCAACAGATATACCGACATCTATGCTAACTACTGAATTTTATCGCCAGTTAAAGCAGAACCCTAACAAAGCCCAAGCATTACAAAAAGCGATGTTAGCCACAATGAAGCAGTATCCTAATGCCAAATATTGGGGAGGATTTAATTTAATTGGAGAAGTACATTAAAAAATAATAAAAAAGTGACACAATATAGCAAAACCAGAAACAATAAATCTTACATAGGAATGATTTTTTATAGACAAAATTTAAAATGTCAAATTTACAATCTGCGATTTATTTTGGTTTATTCAAAAAATATATACATTGGCTATCTACTAGCTTGATTTTTAGTTGTGCTTGTGTAATTTTAACTTTGCCATCATTTGCACAAGCACCCAATCCCGAAGGAAACCCTAATCAAGACCGGTTTCCCCAGCCTGGAACAACACCAGAACCTTTACCGCCAGAGTCACAACCCCCCATACAACCAACACCAACGCCAACTCCCGAAACTCAACCTACAGAAGCTTCTCAAACTATTAAAGTAGAGAAAATCAACGTCACAGGGAGTACAGTTTTTCGCCCAGAGAGATTTAAAACCATTACTCAGACTGTAGAAGGGCGTGAAGTTACAGTCGAAGAACTCCGCAAAGCTGCTGATGCCATCACTCAAGTTTACCTTGACCAAGGCTACATCACATCTAGGGCAATTGTTGTAGACCAAACGGTAAACAATGGGGTGGTGGAAATTCGGGTAATTGAAGGGAGAATCGAAAAAATCGAAGTTCAAGGTACAAGAAGGTTAAATCCTGAATATGTGCGTAGTCGTGTAGCTTTAGGCGCAGGTAAGCCGCTTTTGACCTCTGCATTAGAAGACCAATTAAGATTACTCCGGGCTGACCCTTTATTTTCTAACGTGGAAGCTAGTTTACGGGCGGGTAGTGGTGTTGGTCAAAGTATTTTGATTGTGCGCGTGACTGAAGCACAACCCTTTAATGCAGCGTTGACTGTTGATAATTATTCTCCTCCTAGCATTGGTTCAGAAAGATTGGGCGTGAATGCTAGTTATCGCAATCTTTCTGGTCTGGGTGATGAATTTAGTGCTGCCTATTATTTAACAACCAGAGGTGGCGCAAATGTTTTTGATTTTAATTATCGCTTACCACTCAACCCGATGGATGGGACTTTACAACTGCGAACATCATTCAATGATACGAATGTTGTGGAAGAACCATTTGCAGCTTTTGATATCAGTGGGGAATCGCAACTGTATGAAATTAGTTTTAGACAACCACTAATTAGAACACCCCGTGAAGAATTTGCTTTATCTCTAGGTTTTGCTGTGCAGAATGGTCAAACTTTTACCTTTGCAGGGCCAACACCCTTTGGTTTTGGCCCAGATGATGAAGGGAATAGTCGCACCCGTGTAATTAAATTTGGTCAAGATTATGTAATTCGGGATATTAATGGTGCTTGGGCATTGCGATCGCTATTTAGTTTCGGTCTTGGTATATTTGATGCTACTAGTAATCCCAGCCCCATTCCTGATGGGCAGTTTTTTAGCTGGTTAGCACAAGCCCAACGAGTGCAACGTCTAAGTACAGATAATATATTAGTTGCCCAAGCTGAGTTACAAATTACACCCAATGCCTTGTTACCAGCCCAGCAGTTTGTTGTCGGTGGCGGTCAATCAGTCCGCGGTTATCGCCAAAACGTCCGCGCTGGTGATAACGGTGTACGCTTGACTATCGAAGACCGTTTAACAGTGCAACGAGACGCATCTGGTAATTCAACACTGCAAATTGCGCCATTTTTTGATATGGCTTACATCTGGAATGTGGATGATAACCCGAATACCTTACAACGTCAGAAATTTATTGCAGGTATCGGACTCGGCGTATTATTTCAACCCATACCGCAGCTTGATATCAAACTTGATTATGGATACCCCTTGATAGATTTAGATGACCGGGGAAGAAACGCTCAAGATGATGGTTTTTACTTCAGCGTTGGCTATCGGTTGTAGATTTTTTGCGATCGCAATTCATCTTTCAACCGTCACAATCATAATGAGAGCGATCGCAATTCATCTTTCAAACCTCGCAATTACAATGTGACCGATCGCATTTGTTATTTCCACCGTCACAATCACAATGTGAGCGATCGCATTTCATCTTTTCACCGTCACAATTGTAATGTTTGCTTTCCTTATACCAATTTAATGTGAAGTTGCACATATTTCGATCCCCCTAAATCCCCCTTAAAAAGCAGGGCTGTTTCATTCCACAAGACGAAGTAGTTTGTCAATATCATGAGAGAGAAATCTTTGAGCAATAGTGATGGAATGATAACTATGACGACGAAGGATATTGAGTGCGATTGCTCTGATAATAGAAAGATTAGCGGGAGCGTTGCCAAGACGGATTGTAGAACAGTCCTCTTTGAAAACAACGTCTTTCAACGGCAGTTGCCTCAAGTCGGGAAACCCGCCCACGGCACTGCCTCCCCAGTGAAGGCAGTTTTCGATACCCCAGTGTCCACGAATACCGATAGCAAATTCTTTCGCGCTTGCTATCAGACTGCTAATATAACAAACAATTTCATGATATTTCTTAGCGTTTCTCGTACCAATTCTTTCGACCCTGACTAAAGATTTTATTCCAGTCCATGACGGGTCAATTCCATTGATATCATGAAAAACTTCTACAGTGCGTGTTGTATATCTATCTCTGGTTTTTTCGGTTTCAACTACACGAGAAGTTGGTTTTTTTGTGGCAGCAATGCGTTGAATATGGCTACGTAGTTTGGGTTGATTATCTTTAACCGCAATGACATAATCATTGCCACTTTCTATAATTATTTTGCAAGTTTTTTTTGACAATGTAGGGAATCAAAGCTCAAGACCACTCCTTCTAGACCCAATGCAGTGATTAGCTCTTGGACAACCTGGATTTCGCTTTTTTGCTGATTCTCAAATTTCTCCATCCCGACAACCAGCCCTCTTTTACAAGCAAATACCGATACTATACTCACGAAATTTTGATTAGATGAACTGTAGTTTTGCACTGTACCCTTAATACTTTTCCCATCTGTTGCACACCATTCTGATACCTCTAAATCCACATAAGTTTTTGCCCATTCATTAAATTTATCAGCCAGTTTATCGAAGTCTACTCCCATCACTACACGCCGGATTGTTGAATATGAGGGTACTCCATGTTTTTGAATGCCAAATTTCTCGATTAATACTCGACTATGCCTTTTGACAAAATCTCCCCACCCCCGATATCCTACATATCCATTCATTGTTCCCATGATTACCAACAGCAACACTAACCACAGTTGGTGTCTTCGCCCATCCGTCGTTCTAAAGTCTTCCACTTGCTTTAATTGTTCAATCAGAGCCGCACCCATCATTTTTATCCCCTCAACCCTTGCTATTTTACCTGTTTTAGGGAATGAAACAGCCCTGGGGGGGCTAGGGGGGATCGGATTCTATGCAGCTTAATAAAAAATTGGTATTACAACTTTTGCGGCTTTGATGATGAGTCTTTTACCGAACAAAGTATAATGCTATGCTTTTAAGCAATTACACTGAAATAAATTAAATTAATATAAAATTATACATGACTTCTGGATCGCTGCCTGCTAACCCTTTTGTGGCTGCGGGGATGATTGAAGACCCCAGATTGTTTGTTGGTCGGAAGGATGAATTACACGCGATCGCATCTCGGATGGGTGGCGCACAGCCGACAAGTATTAATATTGTGGGTGAAAAGCGCATTGGTAAATCTTCGCTGCTTTATCACTTTTTTCTAACTTGGGAACAGCGAGTGCAGAACTCTAGCCGCTACGTTGTAATTTACCTTTCCTTGCAAAGTGTACATTGTCAACGAGAGGAAAATTTTTATTTAGCGGTGGCGCAGGAGTTACTCAATTTTTCTAGTGTGGCTACCAACCAAGCTTTAAGTGACCCTTTAAAAATTAGACCCCTTGACCGTATAGTTTTTTCTGATGCAATCAGAGAATGGAAAAGGCAAGGTGTATTACCAGTTTTATGTTTGGATGATTTCAAAACTTTATTTGACAACCAGAGCGAATTTAATAATGACTTTTATAATAACTTGCGTTCTTTGATGAATCACAACTCTGTGATGTTGGTAATCGCTTCACAACATCAATTAGATTTTTACAGCAAAAAACATCAATTAACTTCTTCTTTTTTCAACTTAGGTCATGTGATTAAATTGGGAGAACTGCAAGAAGATGAAGTCAAAGATTTGCTACGCCTACCAGCTAGTACAGTTAATAATGCTGCACCTGCTTTAAGTATGGATGAACAGCGTTTAACTCAGCAGTTAGCCGGGAGTCATCCATTTTTACTGCAAATAGCAGGAGGCTTGGTGTGTGAAGCACGTCAGCAAGGACACGATGAAAACTGGGTAAAAACTCATTTTGTTCAAGAATCTCGGCGCTTACCACAGTCTCGGTTAGATTCGCGCCGATGGTGGCGTGGACTGCGTTGGTTAGTTTGGAATTTACCAGTACGTCTAGGGCGCGTAGTTAAATTTCTTGGCGGAACTGTAGATGATGTGAGTAGCTGGATTAAAGGAATGGCAATTTTAGTAATGGTTATTTTGGTGTTTACACGAGTTATCAATTGGAATGAAGTTTGGGATTTTGTGCGTGATCAATTAGGGATTAAATAAAAAAGTAGGTTGGGTGGAGCGATAGCGAAACCCAACGAAGTCTTAACTATAGTTGAGTTTTTGTTCCTTAACCCAAGCTACATTTCACTACGCCTCGCAATGACGTAAGACAAACTATTTACAGAACATGATATGAGTCAAACTTCACCAACATCAGGCTTGTGGAATTATGTAGCTGAATGTCTGCGCCTTTTGTATTGGATTTACTTTAAGCCTTTTACTTTTGAACGCTGGCTGCGCGATATCCATCCAGAATTAAAACCGAGAGATAACCCCTTTGACAAACAAGCTGAGTTTCCTTCAAATCCTCGTTTACGTCGCTATGCAGGACAAGTTTGGTGGTTAATGGCATTAGTGCCAATATTTGCCGTATTGCTAGTAGCACCAGTTTACACACTAGTTAGCGGTGAATCTTTTAACTGGTTCATAAACTTGATTTTTTGGTTGGGCTGGCTAATAGGAAGGGTTTTAGAGCGTGGTATCTATAAAAATAGATTAGTTATTTTAGTTGTTAGCAACTTTAGTGTATTCTTAGTAGCTAGATTCTTGTCAGACATGGCGTTGAGCGTGGCGTTCGGCGTGACGGTAGGCGCGGCGGTAGGCGTGGCGTTTGACGTGGCCGGCGTAGCGGTAGGCGTGGCATTGAGCGTGGCGACAGGCGTGGCATTGAGCGTGACGATAGGCGTGTCGTTCGGCGTGGCATTGAGCGTGGCGACAGGCGTGACGGTAGGCGTGGCGGTAGGCGTGTCGTTCGGCGTGGCATTAAGCTTGGCGATAGACGTGGCGACAGGCGTGGCTTTCAGCGTGGCGTTCGGCGTGGCGACAGGCGTGGTGTTGAACGTGGCGTTCGGCGTGGCTTTCAGCGTGGCGTTTGTTTTTGGTGTACTAAGAGTTTACTTTTGGTTGCCGGAATTGATTTGGATGTTCATTATTTTTTTTATTTCTCGCTGGCAAAGTTCAGGAAGTTATTTACAATATCTGCCCCCTTGGTTTGATGAACTGATTATTTTACCTCTGCCTTTCATGGATTGGATGATAGCGGAAGCTTATGCAAAAAACCCAGTCATTGCTCTTAAAACCATTGATTATTTAATTACATCTACAAATAAACAAAAAGTTGCAACACAAGCAATCATCAAAATTGCTATAGATATTCTCAACCAATGCCGAAGATTAGGAGATATTGCCGATATTTCCTATCAAACAACATGGATTCCATCACCACCTCCACCAGAACTTGGGACAATTCTGCCCCAATTATTAGATATTAGCCAAGGCGTACAAGCATCGCAACAAGCAACCACATCATATAGACAATATGAATTATTAAAACCTCCTATCAATGCTTTGCAGGAACTAAAAAACTCTCTAACTTTTGCAAAAAACGCTGCATTAGCTACTCAATTTGGCAGCATTGCAAATCGCTGGCTCACAATATTAGAAACAGCACAGCGCACTTTAGCAGAAACAGCCAAACAATCACAAGAAATTCGGCAAGTTTACATTGCTGGTAATTCTTTAGACCCCGCCACAGCTACAAATCGCTTTAAAGGGCGAATTGATATCTTTCGAGAAATTGAAACTTTAACGCTTTCCGATCAGCCACCAGTTTTATTGCTCTACGGTGGGCGCAGAACTGGTAAAACCTCTGCACTCAAATATTTACCTGACAAAGTTGTTCCTAATATTGTTCCTTTGTTGGTAGATTTACAAGGAGCAGCTTCAGCCACAACACTTAAAGGATTTGCCGAAAATCTATCCCAACAAATTATCAATACTGCACGCCGCTTACCCCGCAAAATCTTCTTACCAAATCCCGATGCTGATAAATTAGCTGAAGATCCATTTCCCGCATTACAAACTTGGTTAGCAGAAATCGAACGTAGCAATTCTGGTAAGCGATTTCTTTTATGTTTAGATGAATATGAACGCTTGAGTGAGGTAGTTACAGCTACAAACAGCCGTGCGCCACTCAACTTTATTCGCAATTTGCTGCAACATCAAAAACAATGGATTTTGCTGTTTAGTGGTTCTCATCAATTATCAGAACTTGAACCTTACTGGACTGATTATTTAATTAACACCCGCGCCTTGCGAATGAGTTATTTGCAAGAGTCAGAAGCGCGTGAATTAATTACACGTCCTATCGAAGATTTTTCTAATATTTATGAATCAAGTGCTGTAGATTTAATTATTCACCTAACTTGCTGCCAACCTTATCTTGTGCAGTTGATGTGTTATGAGTTAGTAGAATTTTTAAACAAAGATATTAGAGCAAATCGCCGCCAACTAGAGACAATCAAAGCCACCGCGCAAGATGTACAAGAAATTATTCCTATTGTGCTAGAGCGAGGCGATCAATATTTTCGGGAAATCTGGAATAATTTAACAGAGAATGACCGCCATTTACTTCAGCGAATAATTCAAGGTGAAACTCCCACACCACAAGATAGAGGGACAGTACGAAGGCTCACCCGCAAAGAAATTCTGACTCAAGAAGGTAATGTTTTTCAAGTGCCTTTAGTGCAAATATTCATCGAACAATTACTAGAAGAAGAGAATTAGTACTATCAAATTATGTCAATTGATCATGATCGTTTATTTAAAGAATTAATTTCTACATTCTTTACTGAATTCATCGACCTATTTCTTCCTGCTGTTGCTGGTGATATAAATAAGGAATCGATTCAATTTTTACCAGAACAATTACTTGTTGATGTGACTGCGGGAGATAAAAAAATCATAGATTTACTTGCAAAAGTAAAATATCGAGAAAAAGATACTTTCTTCCTAATTCATGTTGAAGCTCAATCTTATACACAGCAAGATTTTGCAAAACGAATGTTTAAATATTTTGCAAGACTTTACGAAAAATATGATTTACCAATCTACCCCGTCGTAATTTTCTCTTTTGATGAACCTTTAAGACAAGAACCACAAACACATAGCATTACCTTTCCCGATTTAGACGTACTCAAATTTGAATTTGCAGCAATTCAATTAAATAGAATTAGTTGGCGAGATTATTTAAATCAACAAAACCCAGTTGCAGCAGCACTAATGTCCAAAATGAATATTTCACCAGCAGAACGTCCGCAGGTGAAAGCAGAATGTTTGCGGCTATTAACTACTCTAAAATTAGATCCTGCAAGAATGCAGTTGATTTCCGGCTTTGTTGATACTTATTTAAATTTAAATGAAGCCGAAGAACAAACCTTTAAGGCGGTAATTACTACAATGGGATTAGATAAAAAGGAGGAATATATGGAAATTATCACAAGCTGGGAAAAAAAAGCTACTCAAAAGACATTAGAAAAAGTAGTACTTAATTCGTTACGTGAAGGTTTATCAGTGGAAACGGTAGCGCGAATTACTGGGTTAACAGTAGAGCAAGTAAAAGAATTACAGATAAAATTAGCAGATGTCTCTCAAGAAGAGTCAAGAGAAGAAAATTAGGCAATATCGCTTTTTTATAAGTATCGCAGATACGATCGCCTAAAATGCGAATCGGTAAAACTAAACCGCTGGTTTCCCCAGGTAGCCGAAATAAGTCTCCGACGAGAAATTTAAGTTGGCAATTGCAGTGTGAGTGATCGCAATTCATATTTCAACCGTCACAATCATAATGAGAGCGATCGCATTTCATATTTCCACCGTCACAATCACAATGTGAGCGATCGCAATTCTTATTTCAACCATCACAATCGCAATGTGAGCGATCGCATTTCATCTCTCAACCATCACAATCATAATGTGGGCGATCGCAATTCATCTTTCAAACCTCGCAATTACAATGTGAGCGATCGCATTTGTTATTTCAACCGTCACAATCATAATGTGGGCGATCGCATTTCATCTTTTAACCATCACAATCATAATGTGAGCGATCGCAAAAATTACACCCCTAAACCCCTAAACTCTTTCTTCTCCTAACTCTTCTGCGATACTCGATCTTCCCGCCACAATTGATATAACCGATTAGCAGGCATTGTTAAATATAAAATATCTCCATCAGCCAGCTGTGTTGTCAGTAATTCCCAACCTTGGACACGTTGAGAGTTAGTTTCCATATATAACGGTACAAAGTCAGCAGACATGGCTATTTCTTTGACCAATAAACCACAAAAAGGATGTGATGGTGTAATTAATGTGGCGAAGGCTACCCAAAGTTTATCAGCAGTGATGCCATTACCGAGAATGCGCCCACCTAAAGCAGCCGCAGCAAAAGCTGGCGCGGCTAGTTCTGCGGGACTGAGAACGGCTTCAAAATCAAAAACTTGTTGCGCCATCCTCGCAAAATCGGGGTCAGCATAATGAACAATTACTGGAATTTTTGGGGCTATCCCTTTGGCTTTAAGGGCAATTTCTAGGTTAGTTGCATCGTTGCTAGTTACAGCTAACACCGCCGCCGCAGAGGTAATATTAGTAGTTTGCAGAATAGTACGGAAACTAGCATCACCTTGAATTACAGGAATCCCTAACCCGCGCACCGAGTTAACATATTTATTATTAGAATCTGTTTCAATAACGATGACTTCATAACCGCTGGTATGAAGTTGCTGGACGATTTTGCTGCCAATGCCACTTAAACCGCAGACAATATAATGATGGCGTTGAGGAATTCTGGCTGCATCCCAAAATTGCTTGAAGCGGTTTCCCAAGACAAAATCCGTTAGCATAGCGTACCAAATCCCAATCACCACTGCGCCAATTAGCATGATCACAATGGTGAATAACTTGATACTGTTAGGGGCATTTTCGACAACTTTATCGTTACCGCCTGCGCCAGTAATCATACCGACAGAAAAATACAAGGCATCAACTAAAGATAAACTCAGTTCTGTAGACCGATAAGTGAGTGTGGCGATCGCGATAATTACCATCAACACAATCGCACCAATTACTACCGACTTGCCATGTTGTTGAAACTGGCGCAGACTGGTACAAACCTTTAATACTTTTTTAATTAACGACCTGCGAATAGAACGAATCCGGGGTTGAATCGCGACAATTAAGCGATCGCCTACTTGTAATTCTTGCCCAGATAGCACCCCTTCAATTAAATTCATTTCCCCGCGCACAGGTAAATAATAAATGGGCATTCCTGCGGGTTCTTCCCACAAATTACTTAAATTCCACCCCAACCAAGGATGGTTTTCATCAATATATTCTTCTTGCACAGGCCAAGTTTGATCAAATAATTTGATTTGTCCTATGGCTTGATTTCCTAAAGCCGCAAATGTAAAGAGTGGTGCAGCTAACCCCACAACACTCATACTCAAATGTTCTGGGAGAGTTTGATCTAAACGTTCACCCAGATTTGTATTATAAAAGCGGTTAATAATGCGAAGTCGCGGATTTAATACCCGCGCCTGCATCATAATTGACAAATTCAACGTATCTTCAGAACCCGCTATCACCAAAGTATGTGCTTGGTGAATTCCCGCAGCTGTGAGAGTTGCTGCTGCGTGTAAATTACCAATAATTACATCTGATGAACATTCGCCAGGGATTGGTTTGTGATGGATACCAATAACCGATGCGCCCTGCTGTCTCAGCAGACGAAAGATTTTATATCCAGTACGCCCTAAGCCGCAAACAATAATTCGAGGTTTCATGAGACAGCTAGTGGTAGGAATGCGTAATTAACAATATTGTGGCGTTGTTTCTTAGGGTGTAACTGTAACTGAAAACACGTTAGCGATAAATCAAATTAATTAGGCACTTTTGCTACATTTGCTGAGTCAATTTATGAGTAATAGTTTGCATGATAAACATTTTGAGTTATGTATAAGTTGGCGAAATTGACAATTTTAGGTGGGATTTTATGCCCTTTAGTTGTAGCGAGTGCGATCGCCTCTACAGCGCAAGCACAACCTTCACAAAGTCCACTGGCTGAACCCAATGTGCAATTAAAAGTGCAACGTACAAGCGGAAGTTGTCCGCAAACAGTTGGTTTGTGGTGGTTAACGCTACCTTATGAAGGTGGTGCTGAACATACTGTAATTGCCGATACTAGAGCTTTTGCCGATACAACTAAATTAGTTCCATCAAAGAATCAACATTTTGTAGAATTTGTTTCACCTTTACGCAATAACTACGCTACTTGTGTGGGTCAAACCCAAGGTCAGGAATATCCTTTTTATAGTGTGCAATTCAAAAATAAACAGGCATATTTCCGTGTAGACTTGCAGAAAATTCCAGTACCAGACACTCTCATTAGTTACAAAACTGTAACCACTTCTCGTCCTTATGTGCGATGGGCGATCGCAGATTAATCCTAATACTGGGTTGCTTTACTCAGCACTTTTAAATTTCTGGATCGGCCAAGCGATTATTCGGGCGACTCTGATACACATCTTGAATCACTTGTACAGCAGAAACTAAAGCTACTAAGGCGATAACTGCAACAGGTAATAAACCTTTGCCAAAAAATGCGATCGCCAACAGCACAACTACAGCACTCAAGCGATACATAGAACGAATCTTACAATATCGAATCACGCCATATCGGTGCAGAATACCCACTGCTAACGAGCATAATGCTACTGAACCACAAATCAACCATCTTTGCGGATCTGCTAACGCTATAGTTGGCTGACTGACTAAAATTTCTTCTACACCAACTCCAGTAGCCGCAATCCCAATCACTAATGGTAAATGGGTATAAAGCCAGATATTAACAGTCCCAACTTTTCCTTGTGTGCGTGCGGTTTCAATTGGTGTTCCCCCTAAATTATCAAAATAAACCCACCACCAACTAAAGGCGATCATCAGACCAAAAATTGCAGAAATTACAGTTAACACCTGCCATTTTTGCTCTGAAACACCGTTAACCACTGCAATAATTGCTTCCCCCAACACAATAATTGTGAACAATCCAAAACGTTCTGGTAAATGGGAGGCGTGCGGAAGCAAGCCAATCTGGTGCTTACGGGCGGTTAACGGTGTGCCAAAATCAATCACAATTCCCACGCCCCAGAGTGCGAATCGCCAAGGAACTGGCAAAAATGCGGAACTTAACCAAATCAAAGATGCGATCGCAAAACCAATAGCGTAACGAGTTGTTAAAGGACGCGCCAACGGAATATGTACCCCCGCCCGCACATACTCCACCTCACATCTTGCACCTGATAAAAAAAG
>NZ_DF978431.1:0-55680 GCF_002897135.1 Nostoc cycadae WK-1
GAATCAAATTTTTCGTGAATTGGTATAAATGCGATCGCACACAGTATACAGATTCGCAGTCAACCTGAAAGATAGTGAATGATTATCCTCTGTTTTATGAATTTTCTCACAGAGTTTAGGGTTGAGATTTACTTGAGGCGATCGCAAATTCAATCAGTGCGTTGGTAAATTTGCAAACACCTGTGCCACTAAATCTTTTGTCTTATTCTCTAGATGCTGCCAATCTACTTCACCTAACTCATCAATTAAATTAGTATCAATATCAACAGCATCATTCTCTGGGCTGTAATTGGCAAAACACACTTGATAACACAGTTCCCACAAATCAATGCTGATTTTCTGCTCTTGACGTTGCAATTGCAAATGATATCCTGGATGGGGCATTGGCAACCGAGACAGGGTATCACGGATTTCGTCTGCTGCTTCTGGTGTGGCACTTTCCATCTCTTGCAACAGTCTTGTTACCAAGGCTTTAATTTCGTCGGTGGTGCTAGGCGGCCAAATCAGTACATCGTGGTAGGTTCCCTGCCAAGCAGATGCGTCGAGTTGCTTACGAATGTTATCCACAACTCTAATGAAAGCTGGTTGCATGAGAAGTTCTGCCTGTTGCCATGCAATTGGATTGGTTATTTTAGGTGGCATCGGTCGTCAACAGCGATATAAAAAGAAAAGTTAATAAACAGGGTTTATAAAAAAGCTACGTATTTATTTCAAATCTTTTCTCAAGATAGCGGATTTCAAGTAAAAAAATTTGGAGATATTTATTACCAGCTGGAAAATTAGGTAATAACTCTGGGGAGGGAATATGATCGGTAAGCTACTAGATAATCGTTACCAAGTAATTCAAGTGCTGGCTAAGGGAGGCTTTGGTCAAACCTATATTGCCCAAGATACAAGAAGGCCAGGAAACCCCATCTGCGTTGTCAAGCACCTCAAGCCTACCAGTTCTGACCCCAGAATTTTTGAAACTGCCAAACGCTTGTTCCAAAACGAAGCGGACACCTTGGAACGCTTGGGATATCATGACCAAATTCCTCGGTTGCTGGCTTATTTTGACGAAAATCAAGAATTCTTTTTAGTCCAAGAATACATCGAAGGACATCCCTTAACTAATGAACTAATTTCTGGTCAACGCTGGAGTGAAGGCCAAGTTCTGCAAATGTTGCAGGAAGTATTAGGGATTTTAGAGTTTGTCCACCAGCAAGGTGTAATTCACCGCGATATTAAACCAGATAATATTATTCGGCGCTCATCGGACAATAAATTAGTTTTAGTAGATTTTGGGGCGGTCAAACAGTTAAGTTCTTCAATGGTGACAGTTGGCGGACAACCGACGGCGACGGTGGCTATTGGAACTCCTGGCTATATGCCAACGGAACAAGGACAAGGTAAACCCCGCCCCAATAGTGATATTTATTCTTTAGGTATTATTGCTATTCAAGCATTGACTGGCGTATCGGCTTCGGAATTACAAGAAGACCCTGATACTGGGGAGATTCGCTGGCAACATTTAGCCCATGTTAGCTATCGGTTAACATCTGTGTTAACGAAGATGGTGCATTATCATTTCAAAGACCGTTACCAAACAGCCACCGAAGCGCTGCAAGCTTGTTTGAATGTGATGAGTCCAGTTTTAACACCAGCGGCACCACCGGAACCTGCGATGAATCATAGTTATTCTACGGCTAAACCTGCTGCGTCTTTTCAGCCAACTCTAGCGGTTGCGCCAGCAAATCCTGGTACTACCAAACCCACCCGCAGAACTTCTAGCAAATCTGATCCTCTACCGTTGTTAATTGGTGTACTTTTGGCTGGTAGTGCGGCGGCTTTGGTGGCAAATTTATACCCAAATGTGAGAAATTTCGCCGCTAATTTTACAGGTCAAAACGCCAGTGTGGGCAATAAGTGCTTGGCGATGGTGACGGGTAATTCTAATATTCGTTCGGAACCTAGTTCGATTAATTCTGATAATGTTCTTAAAACCATTGGTGAGGACACACAATTTGAGGTGACAGGACTGCGGACAAAGCGCAATTGGATACAAGTTAGACTAAATTCTGGGCGCTTGGCTTGGGCGTATGCAGATGTGATCTCCAATAATGATGAATGGATTGGTTGTCTGCGAGATAAAGGTATTGCGATTAAGACCGTTGATGATAGTACGGTGATTGCAGCTAGACCGCTTCCCAAACCAAAAGCGAGTAAGGCGACGACTCCGCCAGCAGAGGTCTCAAATTCTGAATCTGGAAAATCAGAACCAGCGAAACCCAGTGAGAACAGCGACAAGGTTGTCGAACAAGCTAGGAAGAAGTATGAGTCAGGAGATTTAGTAGGTGCGATCGCATTATTACGGTCTATTCCTGCTAATGCTTCTGCTGGTATTCAAGAAACAGGTAAGATCATCAACCAATGGCAGCAAGATTGGACTAAGGCTGATGCACTGTTTAACGACATCAACAAAGCGATGGATGATGGTAATTGGGATAAGGTTTTAGATTACAAAAATCATCCCGAAAAGTTACCCGATACCCAATACTGGCGCAATAAAATCGAGCCTTTATTTAAACAAGCGGCTGATAATATCGGTAAACAAGCTTTTCCCCCTGTAGATCAGCAAAGTCATCAAAAAACTCCCAAAACTGAAAAACCAGCACCTACAGCCAGTCCTCATAGTGAGAGTGGTTTATGATTTAAATTTTGTCAGATGCTTATGAAGTTTAATGATTAGCAAAACAACTAAATAGGGGCGAACCGATTTTTGCCCCTACTATAACTATTACTAATCTTCTTCTGCGCCTATGTCTTCTTCGCTATCTAAAGTTTCAGGCGATCGCGCATCCTGGAGTTTATTCAACAGCGATAATACTTTATTTCCTCGTTCTATAGAACGGTCTTCGATAAAAATTACCTCTGGTGTCCGACGCAGCCGTACCCTAGCACCAAGTTCACTACGCACAAAACCCGTAGCCGACTTTAAGCCTGCCATTGTTTCTGCCTTAGCTTCTTCTGTACCATAAATACTGACGTAGATTTTGGCGTGCTGCAAATCGCCAGAAACGTCTACATCCGTGACACTAACCATACCTGAACCCACACGGTCATCTTTAATTCCGTTGAGTAACATTTGGCTAACTTCCCGTTTAATTAATTCAGCAACACGGGAAACGCGGCGATTTGTAGCCATAAAATCTTTGCCTCCGCACAGAGGTTATAAAACATCAATAATCAAAAATCTGGGAAGGACTATACCAAAACTAGCAACGCTAAAAGCAACAGCCCCAAGCTTTCCCAGACTAAATTGCACTCAAGCCCAGCATAGCGCGTAAGGTGAGAGTCACAAAGGTTAAACCACCCAGTAATAAGCCGACAACGGCAAATAAGGTGACTGGGCGTTTGAGGAAGGGCATTAATGGCTCAAATGTGTTCACCAAAAGCCCGACGAGGATAGTAATTAAGTAGCGAGGGTAGCGAAAAACGTTATCCCAAAATCCGTCAAACATGGAAATCTAAACTGCCTTGTTATGAAATGACGTTTGTTTTGATATGCTTTATCTACCCAATTGTAATCTATGCAGATGAAAATTACTCACCTAATATAGAATATGCGTCGGTAGTTATATCCTGTTATATTTATTAGCTTAATTTTAGTGAACTTGTCTGTAAATGGTTATTCAAATGCTTCCTGAAACTTGCCCACGTCCATTTTTAAAATGGGCAGGTGGTAAAAGTAGGTTAATTCAACAATATCTTCCTTATTTTCCTAAGTTTTATCAGACTTACTATGAACCATTTTTAGGTGGTGGTGCGGTTTTTTTTCATTTGCAACCAACAACGGCAATATTAACAGATATTAATGCTGAACTAATTACTACTTATCGCTGTGTTAGAGATCAAGTTGAAGATTTAATTAGCTTATTGCAAGAGCATAAATCTAGACATAATCGAGATTATTATTATAGGGTGCGTTCTCATCCAGGCATAAATGATTTAGAGAAAGCGGCGCGGTTAATTTATTTAAATAAAACCTGTTATAACGGTTTATATCGTGTTAATTCGCAAGGTAAATTTAACGTTCCTTTAGGTAGTTATAAAAACCCGAATATTTGTCCGGCAGATTTACTCAGAATTGCATCTAAAGCCCTTTCATCTTGTGAAATAAAGCAAGCAGACTTTATGAATGTGGTGAATTATGCTAAAAGTAGTGATGATTTTGTATTTTGTGATCCACCTTATCATCCTATCAGCAATACTAGTTATTTTACAGGTTATAATGGCAATTCTTTTAGTGAACAAGACCAAACACGTTTGCGAGATGTGTGTGCAGAGTTAGCAAATCGCGGTGTTAAAGTTATGGTCTGTAATTCTGATTGTGAATTTATTAGAGAAATATATCAGGAAATCAACTTTAATATTTATGCGATCGCTGCCTCGCGGTCAATTAATTCTAATACTAAAAAGCGTGGTATAATTAGCGAATTATTAATTACTTCATATTAAAAACTTTTATTAGCCCAGGCAATAAATCTATCTAAACTGTAAACTCCGAGTAAGTTATGGTTTAGTTTGACTTGTTGCCTGAGCCATTGAATTGCTCCTTCACGCATACCTTCGCCACCAATCACTACAATTGTCGGCGCTGGATAATATTCCTGAATATTCATACTCAAATAAGGAAATTTTTCATCTACAGAACCGCCACTTTCTTGCCATTTACATTCAATAATTAATCCTGTGGGAATGCACGGTAAGCCAACAACATAAAAATCAACTTTCAACAAAGTATTATAGATTCCTGCACCAATATAAACTTGTTTAGCATAGCGTTTTGGTAATAAATGAGCAGTTAAAAGATATTCTTTAGTGACGTGATTGCCAACTTGAAAATAACCATGTCCAGTTAATATTGCTTCTACATTACTTTCTAGAATCTTCCCTGCTTGATTTGCCCGTTTGCCTTGAGTCATAGTCATTCTCAAGCCCTCCGCCACACTTACCATCTATTCTAGAATTTCATGGAAGCAGAGATATATAGACAGTTACTTAATATGAATTTTCAAAGTGGAAAAAAGTGGGATATTTTTGGTACTTATGTACTAAAAAAGAGTGGAAAATAGTTGAGTTCAGACTAATTAACCGCTGATGAATTTAGGTGAATAAAACTCCGCGTTACTTTGCGCTGACCGCAGCGATACTCTGCGGAAAAACTCAACCAGTTTGTACTTCGCTGTGACCATTGCGGATTCCCCAAGCAATTTCTAGTAGATGAGTCCAGCGTTTTTGTAATTGTTTGGGAGTACATTTTAAGGCTTTAGCGATCGCTTGATCACTATGTCTTGCTGCTTTTAACTGTAGAATTTGCTGTTGCTGAGGAGAAAGTACATTAATAAAAGTTTCCCACTGTTGAGAAGACAAACCTAATTTTTGCTCTAAACCAGCACCTAACCATTGATGAACTAATTGCCATTGGTGCTGTTTGGAGAACTTTTCTACATGATATTTAAAGCGTTGTTGCAAATAATCGCGCTGGCGGCTAGTTAAACCGAGAATTTGGTCAATTTCTGGTGCAGATAAGTCTTGCAGCTTCAAGCTGAGGTAGTCAACACAGTCAGATTGACCTTGAGATTCTAGATATTTGACTAATTCAGCAATTACGCGATCGCGTTCTGATTCTTCTGATAAATCAACATGACCTTGAGCAATCATTTTAGAACGGATTTGTTGCACGGCAGGATTGCGTTGGTAAGATTCTCCATCTTCACCTTTCGCCGACTCTACAGCCATTTCAATATCAACAGCCGTTTCTTGAGGCTGACGACGTGCAAAACCTTGAGCGCGTAAAATGACTAATTGTTGATTATTTCCACCAGGTAAATTAATGCGGCGCTTGGCATACTGCTCTGTAAATGCCATATATTCAGCTAATTGTAGCTGAGTGCGGGGTTGGTAATCTTCAGCTAATTCATTTTCCCGCCGGAAAGCTTTAATCGCCTCAATATAAAAAGCTTGGAGAAAATCTTCAATCAAATTGTAACGAGCGTCAAATCCATATTCTGCCCCAGATGGCGTAACATGGCGATAAACCATCGCCCCCAAACTACTGTGTAACTCTACCCGTCCCCGCCGAGAACCAAGTTGGTAGTAGTGCAGACACTTGTGCAAACGATGTTTTGCTAAAGTTAGCTGCCAAGATTGGATTTGTCCAGATGTTTGGATGCGAGAACTCTTATCACAAATCCGTCTAACTTCTTTGGCTATGCGTTGCGCTACAGCTTGTACACATCCAGAACTGGCTTTGACCTGCGCCTGTATTTCCTGACACAGCAGTGGCATTAAAGTATCTGTAGCTGGTGATTCTTCAATAGCAACATTGCTAACAAAAAAATTGGGTGTGGAGGTTGGTAGATTTACAAGGTTAGCTTTCATGAATTTTCCTAGGGTAGGGTATCGCACCGTAACTACAACGCAAAGATAGCATCTGAAAACGTTCTTGTCTGGAAAATTATTAAGTATTGATCCATACAAGATTCATCGCCAGCACTGCTTATGTATATGACTGTAGGAAATTTAAAAAAGTTACAGTGAAAGTAATGTGTCGCTTTTTTCATCCGTAACCAAATTGCAGGCGATATACAGATATTAATCACACACACAATTGGTTCAAATCCTTGCTATATATACTTTTACTCCTATCCTGACTACCCAATCCCTGCCATGATTCAGTATGACAATCCCCAAACTGGAGCATTTTGAATACTCGTTTCCGAAACAGAAGTTTCAGCTTGTGAAGTACGCTGTTTAAACCCATGCGGCGACTGCTTCCCAACCTAACCCCCGTCTCGTAATTACTGCTTCGTCTCCTGTTAAGTCCAAAATTGTCGATACCTGATATGTTGGCTCTTCACCCGTGTCTACAATCACATCTACTAAGTTATCTAGATAATCAAATAGCTCTACCCGCGATAGCTGAGGTTTAAGATCTGAGCTAAATTTCCCATCATCGGCCTCATTGCTTGGTAAATGTGCCGAAGTAGAAATAATCGGGGTTTCTAAAGCTTCGAGCAAGGCTAGGCATACAGTGTGATTCGGTACACGAATACCTGTAGTTTTCCGCTTGGGATTTTGCACCAGCCGCGGTACTAACTTAGTTGCAGGTAGCAAAAATGTGTAAGGGCCAGGAATTAGCCGCTTCATTAATCGATACGCTGTATCGCTGACAAACGCATAAGTCGATACATTTGACAATGAAGGACACAAAAATGTTAATGGTTTATCATTCGCTAACTGCTTGATTTTCCTCACTCGTTCCACCGCCGACTTGGCATTTAAATCACAACCGATCGCATAGACCGTATCAGTTGGGTAAAGCATGACCGCGCCTTGAGAGAGCGCCGACTTTATTTCTTCTATTCGGCGGCTTTGGGGATTATCCGGATGCACTGTGAGAATTTTTGCCATAGAACACGGTATTTTGGGAAATGGAGCAGGGGAGCCAGTGCGTTGCGGAGGTTCCCTCCGTTGTAGCAACTGGCGTGAGCAGGGAGCTAGGGAGACAATAACTAAGAACAAATGACCATTGATTAACCTATATGAGTAAAATAGCTTATCTTCAATGCCCGACGGGAATTTCTGGTGATATGTGCCTGGGAGCCTTAGTCAGTTCGGGTGTGCCTGTGGAGTATTTAAGTACAAAATTAAATGACTTAGGAATTTCCCAGGAGTACCATTTACGGGCAGAATTTGTCCAGAAAAATGGTCAACAGGCGACTAAGGTATATGTGGATTTACTAGAGAAGCATCACCATAACCATGACCATGAACACAATCACCATCATGGTCGCCATCTGCCAGAAATCGAGCAAATGATTCTTCAGGCAAAGTTGCCACCACGAGCCGAAGCTTGGAGTTTAGCAGTATTCCAACAATTAGCAGTAGCCGAAGGTGCAGTGCATGGGATTGCACCTGAAAAAGTACATTTCCATGAAGTGGGTGCCGTGGATGCGATTGTGGATATTGTCGGCACTTGTTTGGGTTTAGATTGGTTGGGGATTGAGAGCGATCGCACAGGATTCCCCTTAGTTTACTGCTCGGCATTGCCCACAGGGGGCGGTACGGTGCGGGCTGCACACGGTCAAATGGCGGTACCAGTGCCAGCAGTGTTGAAATTATGGGAAATGAGGGGTTGTCCGGTTTATAGTAACGGCATTGAAAAGGAACTGGTAACACCAACGGGAGCTGCGATCGCCACTACATTAGTCAGAGAATTTGGGAATCCGCCATCAATGACGATTAAACAAGTGGGATTGGGTGCGGGAACGATTAATCTTCCTATTCCCAATATACTACGCCTGTGGCTGGGTGAAAGCACCAGCCTACAGGCAGATGTCGCCCATTCACAACAAATCAGCCCGATTTTAGAAACCATCTCCGTACTCGAAACTCAAATTGATGACTTAAATCCTCAAGCGGTTGGCTATGTATTTGCAGCGCTATTTGCCGCTGGTGCAGTGGATGTCTTCACCCAACCCATAGGTATGAAAAAGTCCCGTCCAGGTATCTTATTAACAGTTATCTGTCATCCTGATAATTTACTGAAGTGTGAAGCAATTTTATTCCGTGAAACTAGCACTTTGGGTATTCGTCGCACTACCCAACAACGCGCCATCCTGCAACGAGAAATTCAACAAGTAGAAACAAAATATGGCAATGTACGTATCAAAGTTGCATGGCAAGGAGAATTACAAGATAAATTTATTACTAATGTGCAGCCAGAATATGAAGATTGTGCCAAATTAGCTCGACAACACAATCTGCCTTGGCGGGAAATTCATCGGCTTGCTCTTCAGAGTTGGTATTCATCAAAGAATTAATAAGAAAAGAGTCAGAATAATTTTAAATTCTGACTCCTACATTTTGTGTTCCCTACTTTGAATTGACTAAACTTTAGTCAATATTTCTTAATGACCGGTTTACAGCGTCGCCTGCATCTTCACCGGCGCGGCGGGCATTTTTACCCAAGTCTTGAGCCGCATTACTGGTATTGTCTTTGAGGTTTTCAACACCACGTTTTGCTCCCTTAGCAACACCTTCCGCTGTTTCTTGAGCAGAGCTACCAATGTCTTCACCTAAGTTTTTTACTCTTTCAGGAAAAGGTGTACCTTGGCGATAATTCCGAGCATAATCCTGTGGATTTTCAATGCCTTTTTGATCAATGTTTCTTTCGGCATTTCTGCTCAAATCTTCGGCTCTGTTTTTAGCAGATTTTTCAAAATTTTTCGCTCTAGGATCTACATCACTGAAGTTATTCATCCCACCTTCAGGAGTATTAAGGTTGTACTGTTTAGTGGGGTCTTGACGTTTAGTATAAGCTGATTCTGCACCGGGCTGGGCATAACCTGATTCAGCACCAGGTTGTGGTGGTTGACCAGCAATAGTTGGTCTGTTACAAGCTTGTGTCAGGATGAGAAACATACCTGCCAAGAAAACGCTTAAAACTTTCAAAGGGCGAATATTTTTTACCCAATCAATAACTTTTTTCATGCTTTAGCTCCTTGAATTTATGTAAGTAAGTTCCAAATTGATGGAGATGAAATTTAGCTTCAAATTGTCGTCTCCAATGTGAGAACAAATCAAAAGTTCTATCTACCTACTGCCGGATTTTTTTGCAACTCTGGTCTAGCACTTGCTTCTGCTGCTTTATCTTTGACAAAGCTGGTAGCATCTTCAAATTGTTCTTTGACAGTTTCGAGGCGGTCTTGAACCCTATTTCCTAAATCTGATTCATTTTGAATTAAACTTCCGGGTTCAGAGGATGTTTTAAAATTTTCCTTTGTAATGATTGGTAATTCTTTTTCTTTTTCTACTCTGCCTTGGGGTGTTTCTGCACCAGGGTAGAGTATTTCTGATTCTTGATTTGTAGCAATTAATAAGCCAGAAGGTAGGTTAGCTTGATTGCCTATCTTTTGAGAATTGCTGGAAGGGTTTCTAGTATATTTATCTCCACCATTTTTATAAGGATTGTTTGCACCACCAGCTTGTACAGCAGGATTTTGAGGATTGGCACCTGTAACATCTCCACTTGAACAAGCAGTGCTAACTATCAACAATAAACCTGCAAAAAATACAGTTACAATTTGCTGCAATCGTAGTTTTTTCAATAAAGCTGTGATTTTTTTCATTGAGACCTCCTTTCAACCATAAACAAGTTTTTTTGCTTATAATTAATTAAATTAAGTAAGCTCATTTCCTTGTTATAGTTGATTATTATTGAACCAACAGTCTCTAATGTAATTCAAAAAAAAATAGCTTTACATCTGGCTTAAGCTACATTGTTTTTACTAAAAATATGCTATTTTTATCTCTCTCAAGTTAGACAATATTAATATTTCAGCTTTTTAATCATGGAAATAACTGTAAAAACTGCATCAAAATTAAAAATTACTAAAACTTATTTTATTTCATACTTAAGATGGATTTGAAAGTATGCAAATTAATATAAAAATCCCACTTTAAATTAATATTAATAAAGTTGAAATTAAATAAATTCTGCCAAATAATTTGTTTATCTAAGTGGAATTACAAATAATTTGTCACAAGAATTACTTATGTTTTAAGCAGAACTGAAGCGTGAGGTTGTAAATTTTTTGGGATGTTGCTGATGTACCATAAGATTTAAGATATTCAAGGCTTGGTGCTGAAGCTATTAAATGACCAAAGTGATGAAGCAATTTTTACGCTGGATAATTTTGGGGGGAACGCTATTTTTTGTCGCCAAAGCCCTCAAGGATAATTGGGTTGGGGTGACAACTCTCAAAATTGATGCAGCCGGATGGGCAATTTTGGCGATCGCCACAGGTGTAACTTTATTAGCGCATACTTGGGCTGGATGGATATGGACTTGGGTTTTGCGCGATTTAAATCAATCCATACCATCTGTTCAATTCATTCAAGTGTACTTAAAAACTAACATCGCCAAGTATTTACCGGGTAATGTTTGGCATTATTATGGGCGAATTGTCGCAGCTAAAAATGCCAATATCTCTGCTGGTGTAGCTACATTAAGTGTGTTATTAGAACCGCTACTCATGGCCGCAGCCGCTTTAATAATTGTTGTTTTATTAGGTAATCAATTTGCGGCAACTCAGACTAATTTAGCAGTACTAATATGCCAATTTTTAGCCTTAATTTTTATACTTTGTGGCGTACATCCTTGGTTTTTAAACCCGGTAATTCGTTTTTTACACAGGTTGAAAAACAAAAAATCGGCTAATAAGACTCAGCCACAAGCCGCTATCAATCTCGAACGCTATCCCATCCGTCCCTTATTAGGCGAATTCGGATTTTTAGGATTGCGGAGTTTAGGATTTATCTTAACTATATATGCCATTTACCCTGTGAATCTCAGCCAAATGCCTTTGTTAGTTGGGGCTTTTAGTTTTGCTTGGCTGTTAGGGCTGGTAGTTCCAGGTGCGCCTGGAGGATTAGGTGTATTTGAAGCCACGGCGATCGCACTTTTACAGCACCGCTTTCCTTCGGCTGTAGTGATTAGTGCGATCGCGTTATATCGTCTAATTAGTATTTTGGCTGAAACCTCTGGTGCAGCTTTAGCTTGGTTAGATGAACGTCTAGTTAATATTAATAGATAAAATCGTGTAGCTGCTTACCTATAAAATTTAATAACTGATTTTCTATAAAAATAATATTACTACTAAATATCTGTGCTAATTTCAATCAATTTCTGTCGAGAAGATAAACCCGATTTAATAGTGACATAAGACTTCGGCACATCAAATTTATCAGCCAATAATTTAATTAACTCTTCATTCGCTTTACCATCAACTGGAGGCGATTTCAAATGGACAGTTAAACTACCATCTGCTTGTTCTTCGATTTTTTGTTGTTTTGAATTAGGTTTGACTTTCACTTTTTTTTGCATTGCCTATTTCCTTTAACTTTCGTCGCCGCAACTAACCAAAAATACACCCCAATATATAATGCACGAAATCCTGTCCAAAAAAAGTAATACCAAGCAACAATCTATTTATCAATGTAGCTTGCATAGTCTTTAATATTGCCACATACTAAAGCCGGAGAAATTTTAGTATACAACTGACGATAAAAAGCCCATCGCCATAAACGATGAGCAAAGAGAGATAATGAAGATTTTTGAGTGACGGCTATGGCAGATTTTCTAAAAGCTAGAGACTAAAAAAGATTCTAGCTTTTAAATCTCAAATAAAGTTATGGGTACCTTTTACTACCAGCCCCCACTACACCTATTTTGTGGCGATAAGAAAGTTCTGCACCAAACCATCCAGACACGCTAGTTAGTGTCCCAACTACCAAAGATATTAATAAGCCCCAAGGTAAGATACGTGCTTCTGCATCGCCCCAACGCAAAATAAAGTTCAACAGTGTTAAAACTAGGATAGAAACATTGAGAATCATGTGCGCCCAGCCAGCCTTGCGCTTACGGACTCGCTCAATTTTCAAAAAATCACTCATCCCGATCGCAGCTGCAATTAAACCGCCAATCAGCCCAAGGCCAATTAACCATAAAGAAGCCCGCGCCCAGAAGAAATCACGAGTTAACCAATAGCCAAAGTCGCTTCCTAATGCTGCGGCTAAAAAAGCTATGGGGAAAATGACGCTTAAAGGATGTAAGGGATGTCCGGCGATCGCTACTGTACTAGGTACGCCAGTATCACGATATTCTCTATCATCACTTTCAATAATCGGTGGGATATTGGGAAAAGGCGTAGAAGCCGATGTTGTTTCTGAAGTATCCATAGTTTCCATAAATTTAGTATCCTTTGTTTAAGCGGAGGGAATTTGCTCTACATAAGCTTCTGCTTGAAGCGTTAATTTACCTGCTTGTACTTGTAGTTGCTTAACTTGCAGGCTCATACCTTCTAAATCGAAGTTACTTAAATTCAGAATATTGCTGGTTTGGTCAATTAAAGCCTTCGTCAATTCTGGTGAGATTTCTTCACCTTCGCCATACTCGACATTCTCTAAAGAGACAGTTTGTCCATTAGCACTGACTCTAGGTATTGCAGAGAAAGCAACTTTTTGAGTTTCGCTTGTTTCTTTTAATTGAATAGTTGCATTGAGCCATATTTTTTGATTATCAAGTAAGCGAAAGTCTACTTGTTGAGGCTCTATACTCATTAATTGCCCATTGATATCTATTTTTTGGCTTTGAAGTTGCGATCGCACATATTCTGAATTAAAAGCGCGGTTGATATCATTTTCTGTTAATACAACTCTCGCACTAGCTTGTGTCGGTTTAGTTAATTCAATTTTGCCAAAAGCCACACTCAAAGGATTGATGGCAACATTACCCATTTGCATTTTTAATTCCTCCATTCGGAGGTCTTTTTGCATCACCAAACCTTCGCCTGAGATTTCCACTGCATCTACCTGTCCCTGAACCATTTTCAGCGGTTCAGTTTTGATGTTGACATCTAGATTTTCTACTTCATCTAACTGGCTAGATAATCCTATTTCTGCGGCTTTATTTAGTGCTTTCTCTCCTATTCCAGGGCTTTCTGACATTACATTCTCATCTCGTGTTTGACTCTCTTTGGACAATTTAGAAAAATAATGTCAAAAAATTATCTACCTAACGATGGAGTCAAAATTTTATCTGTGTATATCCAAAAGTATAATCAGCTTTTCTTATGTTTAAAAAATTTGTTTTCTATCTAGAGTGAAGCAATTAATCGCTCAAAAGAAAGAGGAAAGATGATTAAGTCTTATGACAAGCTGTGATTAGTAATAATCCGATTAATTTTTGAGGAGAACTAGATAATGGTATCTACTTTAGATGATACAAAACGCAATGCTATTGCCACTAAACTGGCTAGTATTAAATTAGTTCAACAGTTGCTGATTGAGAATGAAGAACTATTTTTAAGAGAATCTACAGATAGTGAAATCTCAGATCGGATTCGAGACTTTCTTGAAGATGATCGGAAAAATCTGGGCATCATCGAAACAGTCATTGTGCAGTATGGTATTCAGCAAGAACCGAAAAAAACTGTGCAAGAAATGGTAAACAAAGTTCGCCAATTGATGCAAGGTTCAGAACTGAGTTTCTACGAAAAAGTATCTCAGCATGAGTTGTTGAAGCATCAACAAGTTATGAGTGGTTTGTTGGTACACAAAGCAGCCCAAAAAGTTGGTGCTGATGTGATGGCTGCAATTGGGCCTATCAATCCTGTTAACTTTGAAAACCGCGCCCATCAAGAGCAACTCAAAGGTATTTTAGAAATTCTCGGTGTGCGTGAGCTAACTGGACAAGATGCAGACCAAGGAATCTGGGCGAGAGTCCAAGATGCGATCGCAGCTTTTAGCGGTGCTGTAGGTAGTGCAGTTACCCAAAGTACTGACAAACAAGATATGAACATCCAAGACGTTATTCGCTTGGATCACAATAAGGTAAATATTTTATTTACTGAACTGCTACAAAGCAAAGATGCTCAAAAAATTCAAGAATACTTTGGTCAAATTTACAAAGACTTAACAGCACATGCTGAAGCTGAAGAAGAAGTAGTTTATCCCAGAGTTCGTTCTTTCTATGGCGAAGGCGATACCCAAGAACTTTATGATGAACAAGCCGAAATGAAGCGGCTTTTAGACCAAATTAAGGCTATCAGTCCTTCTGCTCCTGAATTTAAAGATAGAATCAAAAATCTGATGGATATCGTTAGCGACCATGTTCGTCAAGAAGAAAGCACAATGTTTGCTGCAATCCGTAATAACTTGAACACTCAACAAACTGAGCAACTAGCTACAGAATTTAAAGCAGCTAAAGCCAAAATTCAACAAAAATTGGGCGGAACTGCAACTGGTGCAAATGTCTAGTGATTGATGCTGCTAACAATAAGTAGTTAAACATAATTACTGACACAAAGTCATTGCGAATGCAGCAAAGCTAAATGAAGCAATCCCAGGGGTTGGGATTGCTTCGTGTTTCTGCGAGACCTAACGCGTTAAGCGAAGCTATGCTATTGGCTTTACGCTCGCAATGACATACAAAAAAGTAAGATGCTCTCATTAGCTTGTTTTTGAAGAGGAGCGATCGCAATGACTATCAGTCAACCAGATTATGATAGTAATTACATCTTTGCATTGATCTACAATCCCAAATGAATGCGATCGTCTCACCCTTAGCCCTAATCAAGTCATGTCAGTCGCCCAAGAATTAGAACCAGCAGCAGATATAATATTTCCACCAGGAGATATTGAAAGTCACGAACCACCTTTGGAAAGCGATTTACATCTACGTCAAATTATTCTGTTATTACAATGTTTAGAATTGTGGTGGCAAAACCGCAATGACTTTTATGCTGCTGGGAACCTGACAATTTACTACAGCCAACGTCAACTCAAGTCAGAAGAATTTCGTGGCCCTGATTTTTTTGTGGTGCGAGGATGCGAAAGAAAACCCCGCAAAAGTTGGGTGATTTGGCAAGAAGACGGTAAATATCCTAATATCATTGTTGAGTTACTGTCATCTTCTACAAAAGCCACAGACAAAGGCTTAAAAAAGCAAATATACCAAGATATATTTCGCACACCAGAATATTTTTGGTTTGACCCAAATAATTTAGAATTTGTTGGGTTTCATTTAGTCGATGGAAATTACCAACCCATAGAACCAAATCCCCAAGGTTGGTTATGGAGTCAGCAGCTAGATTTATATTTGGGTGTGCAGAACAATCAATTACGCTATTTTACGGCACAAGGGGAATTAGTGCCGACACCGGAAGAATTAGCAGCACAAGAAAAACAGCGTGCAGACGAAGAAAAGCAACGTGCGGAACGCCTAGCTGCCAAGTTGCGCGAATTAAATATTGACCCCGATTTTCTCTAAAATGATTATATTAAGCGATCGCTCCCCAGTGATATCAAGTCTGACTAAACACTTGTCATTACGAGCGTTAGCGTCTCGCAGAGAAGCGAAGTAATCGCAAAGTCTAGGCGATTGCTTCGTTCCACTTCGTTGCACTCGCAATGACATATTATAAGTAATTTGCCGGACATGATCTGAGAGGTAAAAATTTAGTGGTTGACCATATCTGCAATAATATTAAATAATTCAGATATAATAATGAGTTTGTCTATTGCACTCATTTTTTAGTATATGTCCAATACTTACACCGTAGAACTCCATCACCAAGGTAAAATTCTTACTCTGCAAGTTCCTGAAGATGAAACTATTTTATCCGTAGCTGAAACTACTGGTTTCGAGTTGCCTGCTTCTTGTCATGCAGGGGTTTGTACAACTTGCGCCGCCCAAATCATCGAAGGAACTGTAGACCAAACCGAGGGTATGGGTGTTAGTCCAGAATTGCAAAAACAAGGTTACGCATTACTTTGCGTCTCCTATCCCCGTTCTGACTTGAAAATTGAAACTGAAAAAGAAGACGTTGTTTATCAGTTGCAATTCGGTAAAGAGTAATAAAGTATAAAGTTTGAAGTATGAAGTCTAAAAGATAAGATTTCATACTTTAGACTTCATAACTTATAGTTCATTCGGCTATTGTAGAACAAATTAATTAACAGGAGAAACGGCAATGACTACTCATTTTATTACTGCGGAAATTGATATTCAAGAAACTCCTACCCAATTGCAAAAAGTAATTGAAGCTGAGTTAAAAAAACAAGGTGAACCATTACGTTGGGCGATTACATCTGTAGATGAAGAACAGCAAAAAGTTGCTGTGGAAGCAGTTGTTACTACAGGAAGTGTTGAGTCTTAAGTGTATGACGGTGCTAGATTTTTCTAGCACTCAGCACGCTGCTCAACTCCCGCTACCGCTAACAGCACTTAGCAACGCCACTTGCTTCAAGTCGGCAGAGCCGCCCAACGCAGTGGCTCCTCAGCACTCAGCACTTAAAATGCGTCCTTACACAGCTATTCTAATTGTACCTACTGGCGTTGGGGCAGCGATTGGGGGGTATGCTGGCGATGCTATACCTGTTGCTCGAACATTAGCACAGGTTTGCGATCGCCTAATCACTCACCCCAATGTCCTCAATGGCGCAAGTTTATATTGGAACATCCCCAATGCTTTCTATGTGGAAGGTTTTGGGCTTGACAAGTTTGCCTCTGGATGTTGGGGATTACGACCAGTCCGCAGTAATAAAATAGGTTTGCTTTTAGACCAAGGCATTGAACCAGAGTTGCAGCTACGACACCTGCAAGCTGTTGATGCAGCGAGGGCAACTCTCGGATTAACCATCACAGATTATGTAGTTACTGATGCCCCATTGAATGTAGAACTACGCACTTCCACATCAGGGGCAAGTTGGGGAACCATCGGCAACCCCGATAGTTTACTTAGGGCAGCAGAAATATTAATCAATAAAATAGGGGCAGAAGCGATCGCAGTTGTCGCCCGTTTCCCTGATGATATGGATGAAGATGCTGTGCAGAACTATCGCCAAGGTAAAGGCGTAGACCCGTTAGCAGGTGCAGAAGCAGTAATTAGCCATTTACTAGTGAGAAACTTGCAAATTCCTTGCGCTCATTCACCAGCCCTCGCCAACACCCCGCCTTACCCTGATTTATCTCCGCGTTCCGCCGCCGAAGAATTAGGCTATACTTTTTTACCAAGCGTACTTGTAGGCTTAAGTCGCGCCCCCCAATTTATCGTCGAGAAACAATTATTTACATCTCATCCAGCAGATATTTGGGCTGATCAAATAGATGCGGCGATCGTACCTGCAAACGCTTGTGGTAGCAGCGCTCTACTAAGTTTAAGTCAAAGCCGATGCCTAATAATTACCGTCAAAGATAATCAAACTCAAATACAAGTTCCGGCCCAACCGTTGGGAATCAAATCCATACAGGTAAACTCGTATTTAGAAGCAGTAGGTGTATTGGTAGCCCTCAAAGCAGGCATCAATCCAGATACTTTGATTCTTGGTCAATAGTCAATGGTCAAAAGGCAGACGGATAAAGGATAAAATTTCCTACTATCCTGCGGCATGCCCTGACGCTTCTTCGTCGCTACCGCTTCGCTAATGGGTGACACTCTTGCGTCGCTAATAGCAGTTGCTTATCCTAATCGGAGACGCTACGCGTAGCTTGCTTCCCCATAGGGTTACAAGTCGCGGAACCCGCCTAACGCACTGCTTCACCGTTGCGCGTCTACATACTTCATACTTCATACTTCATAACTTTCCTGTGGTAGAACAACAAAAACAAGATCCAGAAATTCCTTACCTGACACGTATCCAGGTTTTAGTAGCAATGGCGGTAACTGCCATCCTGCTGTGGACAGTTGCTAAAGTTTGGCTGCGCTTTGGTAATGTTTTCCTATTTAAGTGGGAATGGCACGAAATAGATTTTCTTTGGGGGCTGGGTGTAGGACTGATAATCACCAGCTTGAGTGGTTTAGCTTATCGGTTGTGGCCAGCCTATCGTCAAAGTGCAGACTATTACCTAGAACTAGTATTAAGACCTTTAGCCTGGCCGGATTTAATTTGGCTGGGTTTACTACCAGGATTAAGCGAAGAATTATTATTTCGAGGTGTAATGCTGCCAGCTTTAGGCTTAGACCATGTAGCAGTGATTGTATCTAGCCTGTGCTTTGGAGTTTTACACCTCAGTGGTTCCCAACAATGGCCTTACGTAATGTGGGCAACAGTGATTGGGTTGATTTTGGGATATAGCGCCCTGTTAAGTGGAAATTTGTTAGTGCCGATTGTTGCCCATATTATGACAAATTGGGTTTCCAGCTATTTTTGGAAAATCCAGCAACATTAGATTTTGTAGGGTAGGCAAGATGCCCGCCCAATTAATGCAATTGAAATGTCAATTTAGTTATCGGCTAAATCAATCCAAATACTACCTTCTTCCACCCGCACAGGAAAAACGGGCAGTGTTTTTTCTTGCGAAATTAATGACAATACTTTACCTACTCCGGGTGGCCAAGGACACCAATTATTAACTTGCCCGTTACTGAGATTAAAGGCACTGCGGTGAACAGGACAAACAATTGCCCCATCTTCAATTTTGCCATTCTTTAAAGGTAATTTTAAGTGAGGACAGGCATTATCTACCGCATATAGTTGATTTTCGTGATTTAACACGAGAATTTTCCGCTTGCCAACATTCACAACTTGTCTAGCACCAGGGGCTAATGCATCAGCCGCCAGAACTTTAGTCCAGCCCATTGCGTTCTCCTTCGTTAATGGATCTGTTTTCAGTTTCTCGCATTTGTTACCCCAATGCGTATTGTTGCAATTATGATTGTCAATATAGTGCGCTTGCCTAAGTTCAACCCTTATTATCTAACCATCGATATAACATAGAGTAGGCAATGTCTTAACTTTAAATTACTTTACAAAGGTGCTAAAAAATGGGTCGCCTAAATCCCTACACCCTACAAATGCAAATTACTCGGATGTTTGACCAAGGACAATCATTTTTCGCCACAACTAAAGTCCAGGAATGGTTAAAAGAACGTAATCAAAACCCATTAGACTACGATATTGTTTTCCACCAAAAACCTGCGCCTCCTGGTTCTAAAGAGGTCATTTCTATTGAAATTGAATTGCGGCGTAAAGATGGACAACCTGTAGATTCTTGGTTACAAGAACAAGTTAATCTTCATGCTTGATTGACTGAAATGATCAGCATTATCTTTAGGGTGGGCAAAACTTTACCCACCTTATTATTTAATCAGAACTGACACACGGGTAAGCAACCATCGAACCATCAAGAACACGGAGAAATAAGAGTTTCAGAGTGTTTTTGTGTCAGTCCTATTAATGATGATGGTGGTGGTGATGATGTTCACTTGATTGATGATTAACTGCCAAAGCTTGTTCTGACAACAATTCTGCAATATGAGGGTTCGCCCATTCTGCCGCCATTGCCAAGAAGTCTGCATTGTCGTTAACACAAGCCATCTGCACATAATCCACACCAGAATATTGCTTTTCTAAAGCATGAATAATGTGGTGGACATCTAACAACGTTTCATGGTTTTCTGTAGCGAAACCAATGGGCATAAATATGATGATTTTCGCACCTAATTGAATCAGGTTTTTGGCAGCTTGTTCGGCGTTAGGCTGCGTCCATTCAATTAGAGGTGTATCGTGATTCAACCAACCGACGGATATTAAAGGATAGCGGTTAATCAGTTTATCTCTAACTAAATCGTACAGTGCTTGACTTTCAACAATCCCAGATGTAAAGCCTTTAGCTTTATGCGGACAACCGTGATTCATTAACACGATCCCGATTTGGGAAGGTAAGTAAGTTGCAGCAAAATCAGCATTGATTTTCTCTTCAACTAGATGCGCCATCAAATCAATGTAGGCTGGTTCGTTGTAAAAAGAAGGAATATAACGCTGTCCTTTTACCCAATGTTCTTCACCATCAGCTATTTCAGCTAAAGCATTATTCACTTGCTCGATCGCAATCCCACTGGTAAAAATTGAATCAACAACCAACAGTGGGTAGATTAATAGCTTATCAAATCCTTGGTGCTGGATTTCGTCTAAAACTTGCTTGGGCAGAAACGGCGCACAGAAGTTAAATGCTTTGAATACTTTAACGCGATCGCCCCACTTCGCCTGTAAATTTTGCTCAATTCCGGCTCGTTGCTGTTCAAATATGGCGTTGTGTGGCGATATGAAATCATGGTGTGTATGACCCCATTCGTGGCGGTCAAATAACGCCAACAACTTTGCTAAAGGTGGATAAATCCAGGTTGGCACAGGTGCGAATTTTGCTGTTAGTAAATTTAAAGCCTGTTCGTTATAGTTGGCGAAATCTTCGTAGCTTTCAACTTCACCATAACCCATGAGCAATACAGCTACACGGTCTTGACCAGGTAGATGCTCGTGGGTGTGTTGCAATTTTTCTGGTGTAGCAACCACAGTAAATTCCTCAATATAAACCAGAGTAAAGCATCAGAGCTATTATCTAGCTCTATGTATTTTTCTGGATCATAAATCATTATCCCTTCCGGGGGGATAGGATAACCATAAAATTAACAACAATACTTCAAAAGACATACTTAGAGTTAATCCTAGATACTGAGTATGACAAAATAATTACTTATTATCCTAGAGGAAAATCTGTGGAACCAAGATTTCACTAATTTTCCTTACATAGTGCGATAAAATTTTGAAGTAACTTTTGTAGCATTGTGAATAAATAGAAATACTTAAATTAAAGATTTAGATTAATGACAAAAAACCCCATCTTCCGCAAGAGAAACTTGTGAGCATAAAAGATAAATGATGATCATCATTTGCCCTGGCATCCATGAACCAGAAATAACTGATAGCTTTATTTCAAAATGCTTAAGCCAAACTACAGTCAAGACAATGGTTTTTCCAGGACAAGGTGCTTTAGCGTTATCAGCGCCTCACATTTTGCAATTTTTGGGCGATCGCCTAAAAAATCAACGAAACTCCCCTGTTGTATTTATTAGCTTCAGTGCAGGAGTAGTAGGTGCGATTGTCGCCGCTTGGAACTGGCAAATCTTGGGAGGACAAGTCAAAGCCTTTATTGCTATAGATGGATGGGGTGTGCCTTTATGGGGTAATTTTCCCATTCATCGCCTGAGCCACGATTATTTTACACATTGGAGTTCCTTGTTACTGGGTAGTGGGCATAATAATTTTTACGCAGAACCAGCCGTTGACCATCTATCCCTGTGGCGATCGCCCCAAACTGTTCAAGGTTGGTGGGTAAACTCTGATTGTCAGGGTTCTCCCCAACAAATGCGCTTGACTGCTACCGAGTTTTTGCATGTGTTGGTCAAACGCTATGAATCAAAATAGTCCGGAAAACAGCATAGGGCAACAGGAGTGAGAAATATGAAGAGGCAAGGGAGCAGGGGTGCGGGGAGCCAGGGGGAAATTTATCCCCTCCGATCCCTGCACCGATCCCCCCGACTCCCTCATTCCTACCTGCCCCATCTACCCTAGTCGTTATCACTAAGTACCCGATGTTTCCTACTGAACCTGCTGCTGTAAATAATGGGTTTAGCGCACTGCTAAAAAACCGTGGTTTCATGCTCCTGTGGATTGGGCAACTCATTTCCCAGTTGGCAGATAAAGTCTTTTTCGTGTTAATGATTGCCTTGCTGGAATTTTATCCAGCCCCATCAGGATTAGCAGAAAACTCGATGTACTCAACCTTGATGGTGGCATTTACTATCCCTGCAATTTTATTTGGTTCTGCGGGTGGTGTATTTGTTGATCGGTTGCCCAAAAAGCTAATTATGGTAGGCTCCGATATTGTGCGTGGGCTATTAACATTGTGTCTGCCCTTTTTGCCAAGAGAGTTTTTCATCTTATTACTTCTCACATTTGCCATCTCCACAGTTACTCAGTTTTTTGCCCCCGCAGAACAAGCCGCAATCCCTCTATTAGTGCGCCGAGAAAATTTACTAGCAGCCAACGCCCTGTTTAGCAGCACAATGATGGGAGCGTTAATTGTCGGTTTTGCCATCGGAGAGCCAATATTAAGCTGGGCGAAAAGCTTAATGGGAGAAGAATACGGTCAAGAGATTATCGTTGGCGGACTATATATTTTATCGGGGGCAATCATGCAGCCGATAAAATTTAAAGAACACAAACCTCATCAAGAACATCCATCTTCTGTCAACCCTTGGGCAGAATTCACCGAAAGTGTGCGCTATTTAAAGAAAAATCGCTTGGTCTTAAATGCCATGCTGCAACTCACCACTTTATATTGCGTGTTTGCCGCTTTAACAGTGCTAACAATTCGATTAGCAGAAGACTTTGGTTTAAAAGAAAAGCAGTTTGGCTTTTTCTTAGCAGCCGCTGGGGTAGGTATGGTGATGGGTGCTGGGATTTTAGGCCACTGGGGTGATAAATTGCACCATAAGCCCCTACCTTTAATTGGGTTTTTAGCAATGGCACTGGTTTTGGGAGTATTCACATTTACCCATAACTTAATGCTGGCACTGGGACTATGTGCATTTTTAGGGGTAGGTGCTGCCTTAATTGGCGTACCGATGCAAACTTTAATTCAGCAGCAAACACCGCCAACCATGCACGGTAAGGTATTTGGTTTTCAAAACCATGCCGTTAATATTGCTTTATCAGTACCTTTAGCAATTACTGGCCCCTTAACAGATGTGTTGGGCTTGCGTGTTGTTCTCGTCACAATGAGTGTTGTTGTAGCGGCCGTTGGTGTTTGGGCATGGCAAAATACACGCCGAGTTTTGCAGGATGTAATTTAATCAGTTTTCTCACATCATTCATTGTCTATGATTAAAGATAGTCAGCATCAGATTTGCTAGTTCCTAATTTTGTTTTGAGAATAGCGATCTCCAACAGATTTATTTGTTTCTCACCTCCATCTTCTGATTGATATTTAAAAATTGATAAGCATTAAATCTAACTTTTCAATTAAAATGAAATCTTAAATACAGAATAGAAGCGTCAACTTAGCTATTATCTGAGGTTCGACCGTGACCTTGAGCTTGCCTTCCCCGATTAGTCCCGCAAAAACCGAGAATCAAAACCAGTCTGCGGCTCAATCGTCAGTTGTGACCCCCAAACGGGCAACTGGTGGTTTCGCTTTACTAGACAGCCTCCTCCGCCACGGAGTTGAATATATTTTTGGTTATCCCGGTGGAGCAATCCTACCGATTTATGATGATTTATACAAAGTGGAATCCACTGGTGCGCTGAAGCACATACTGGTGCGGCACGAACAAGGCGCAGCCCACGCCGCAGATGGCTATGCTCGTGCCACAGGGAAGGTAGGAGTTTGTTTTGGTACTTCTGGCCCTGGAGCAACAAACTTGGTGACAGGCATCGCTACAGCCTACATGGACTCGATTCCAATGGTTGTGGTAACAGGACAAGTCCCCCGCAAAATGATCGGTACAGATGCGTTTCAAGAAACCGATATTTACGGCATTACTTTACCAATAGTCAAGCACTCTTATGTAGTGCGCGATCCCAAAGACATGGCGCGAATTGTGGCTGAAGCGTTCCACATCGCCAGTACGGGAAGGCCAGGGCCAGTTTTAATTGATGTCCCCAAAGATGTGGCATTTGAAGAATTTGATTATGTGCCAATAGAACCAGGTACAGTTAAATTACCAGGATATCGCCCTACAGTTAAGGGAAATCCCCGCCAAATCAACGCGGCAATTAAGTTAATTAAAGAAAGTCGCCGCCCATTGCTGTATGTTGGTGGTGGTGCGATCGCCGCTAATGCCCATGAAGAAGTTCTGCAATTAGCTGAACTATTTAATATTCCTGTTACCACTACATTGATGGGGATTGGGGCATTTGATGAACATCATCCGCTATCTTTAGGGATGTTGGGAATGCACGGTACAGCCTACGCTAACTTTGCTGTGAGTGATTGTGATTTGCTCATTTGTGTAGGCGCAAGATTTGACGATCGCGTCACTGGTAAATTAGATGAGTTTGCTTCCCGTGCCAAAGTTATCCACATTGATATTGACCCAGCGGAAGTAGGTAAAAACCGCATTCCCGAAGTCCCCATTGTTGGCGATGTCCGCAATGTCTTAGTTGACTTGTTGCGCCGCTGTAAGCAATCAGGTGCCAAACCTACACCTAACCAAAACCAAGAATGGTTAAGTTTAATTAATCGTTGGCGGGAAGAGTATCCGTTAGTAGTACCACAGCACCCCGACAGCATCTCACCCCAAGAAGCAATTGTTGAAGTTAGTCGCCAAGCACCCCACGCCTTCTACACCACAGATGTGGGTCAACATCAAATGTGGGCGGCGCAATTCCTCAAAAATGGCCCACGCCGCTGGATTTCCAGTGCTGGCTTAGGCACAATGGGTTTTGGCTTACCTGCGGCTATTGGTGCAAAAGTAGCCTTCCCCAATGATGAAGTAATCTGTATTAGCGGTGATGCCAGTTTCCAAATGTGTTTACAAGAATTGGGAACCGCTGCACAATATGGGATTAATGTCAAGACTGTAATTGTCAACAACGGCTGGCAGGGCATGGTACGCCAGTGGCAACAAGCTTTCCACGGCGAGCGTTATTCCTGCTCAAATATGGAAGTCGGGATGCCAGATATTGAATTGTTGGCGAAAGCTTATGGTATCAAAGGCATTGTCGTGAAAGAACGGGAGCAATTAAAAGATGCGATCGCCGAAATGTTAGCACATAACGGCCCCGTAATCTTGAATGTCCATGTTACTAGAGACGAAAACTGTTATCCAATGGTAGCCCCTGGTAAGAGCAACGCTCAAATGGTCGGCTTACCCAAGCAGCCACCAAAAAGTTCTATAGAACCAGTTTGTTGTAGTCACTGCGGTAGCATGAATGCGCCTAACCATAACTTCTGTGCTGAGTGTGGGACGAAGTTGTAAACCAACAAGTTAGTTGGGTGTGGAGAAAGTTTTGCATCAGGGCTTTCTTTCTCCACTGCGTAGTCTTTGAGGTTTTTAACGCAAAGGGGCGCTGAGGTAAATGTGGAGGTAGGCGGAGTTTAATTCAATAGGGATCTGAATTAAATCTGCCTCGTTTGACGCTTCTAAAGTAATAACCTCGATTTGGTGGGTTTCTCAGGTCGAATGTTTCGCCGCTGGGAACTCGCCAAATTTTATAGTCATGGTAAGTTAGGGGCGTTCGGGGTTTACATACCTCTGGCGGGTGGTCTCCTAAGACAAAATAGGCGGCATTTCTTCCCATCACTTTTATGAGACCATACTTATCTACGACAACTGAGGTTTCCTCACTAATAGCTATCCCTAAAACACGTTTGGCTTTGCCATCCTGAATTTGTCGTGCAATGAAAGCCATAATTCTACCCATCCGTTTGCGGCTATCAAAGTGGGTATCGATAATGGTTCCGCGCAAATGACCCCATTGAAAAAAATCATAACTAAAGGTGATATTTTGATAAGGGTCTTCAAGGATTTCTCTAGTTTCGATGCTGTCTTCACAGGCGCAAGAATCGTAAATATACTCACTGTGAATCATGGCACCTGCGCTAGTTCCACCAATGGCACCACCTCTAGTGTAGACTTCTCTGACGGCATTTTCTAGTTTGGTGTTTTTCCAACTGCGGATGTATTGGCATTGGTCGCCACCAGCAAAGAAAACTACGCCAGCTTTTCGGACTTTTTCGACAATATCATCTCGGTTAGCCTCTTGGCGGTTACTAATGATGAGAGTTCTGACAGAATTCACACCTCTCATACCATAGATCAGGTGATTATAATCATCACTGCCATAAGTACGGAGAACTACCACATCAACTTTCGTAGCGTTGCTAGTCCCTCCCCTAACTTGGTCAATCATCCATTGAATGGCCTTCTCGACATCAGGGCCACCGCCGCCTAAGTTCAGTACTGGGCCAGCTAGTCGGGGAAGGTGGGAAACGGGCGAAACAACGTCTACAGTGTTGTCAATGAAGTGGCGTTTCAGGTATGCTGTAAGACGGGTTATTAAACTGGCACCCATCCTTAACAACACAGTTCCCAAATTTTTCCAGAATTTTGCTATATCTGGGAATGCCTTCGTCATACTAACTTTTTAGAGCAAACTGCATTTATTGTTTACTCTCGCATCAGAAGGCTTGATATTCCCAGCGTACAGGGTTTGTAATGTTTTTTAACGCAAAATTATCTAGAGTAATCATTTATTCTCTGCGTTTCTGGTAAGTATCCTCAGTTTTACTTGGTGTTGGATTACCAGATAACTTGCGATCGCTCCTGCATAACTCGCTGATAAACTAATTCTGTTTGCTGGGCTAAATTTGGCCAGCTAAAGCGACGTTCTAAATCTTCATAAGCGTTATCTACCAGCCATTGCCGATATCCAGGGTTTTTCAAAACCTCTAAGATTCCCCACGCTAATGAATCAGGATCATTTACCCAGGTAACAATACCAGTTTTGGTATGCTGCACAACTTCAGGGAAACCCCCCGTATCGGAAACTACCACAGGAACGCGAGACGCAAAACTTTCTAAAGCCACAATACCAAAGGGTTCATAGAAACTGGGGAATACAGCACAGTCGGCAATTGTTTGGAATTTATCTAAGTATTCATCAGATAAGAAACCCGTAAAATAGCATTTATCCCAAATACCTAAATCTGCGGCTTGCTGTTTAAGATGATCAGTATTACCGCCACCAATAATCACAAATTTAACGTAACCACCCATTTGGGCTAGGACTTTAGGTGCAGCATTTAATAATACTGGTACACCCTTTTCGTAAGTCATCCGGCCGACATAGTAAACAATTTTTTCACCATCTTCGGCAAATTGACGGCGAAAATCTTGGGCATGAAAATCTTGATGATGCTGTTTTTTTTCGGGACGAATACCGTTATATATGACATCTACTTTATTCCAAGGGCTGTGGAGAGCGCGTTCTACTTCTCGGCGCATATAGTCGGTACAAACGATAATTCGCCAAGCATCGAAAGCAAGTAAGGTTTCTTTACCGTGAATGTAATTTTGGATATCGTTATGAATACCGTTATAGCGTCCGTATTCTGTAGCGTGGATTGTTGCTATTAAGGGAATTTTAAAAGTATGCTTGAGAGCGATCGCTGCATCTCCAACTAACCAATCATGGGCATGGATTAAATCAAATGTTCCTTCTTCTAAAATGAGCTTACCACCATGATGTCCCATGCTTTGGTTAAGATTGACAACCCAGTGAAAAAAGTCGTTACTATGTCCGACAGGAACTCGATGTACATTTATCCCTTCAACCATCTCATACATCGGCGCTTGACCGAACTCTACTGTAATCAAATGGATTTCATGTCCTAATTTGACTAGTTCCGGGTACAACTCAGATACGTGTCTAGCAATACCCCCGACTATCCTTGGTGGAAATTCCCAACTTAATACAAGTATTTTCATATACTCAAGTCTCCAATTTTTTATAAATTTCTCAACAACTAGATTTATCTAAAAATACAAGGGGACGAAATCAATTGAGTAAGTATGTTTACTAAAGTTTTCTAATTTTTTAATAATTTTAAGGATAGATCACAGGGTAGCAAGGTTGGTTGAATTCGCAAATACCTTATGAAACTTTCTAGAGTAATTGATAAATGTCCCTAGGGGATGGAGTATCTAACCCCTCTTTCGAGTTTTAGTACACCACCATTCTTTGCTTGTTTTCATGCTGGAGTAAAAACCATCAGGACATAAATAAAGGAATGTAAAGAGAATCTTCCCTTAGACATTCCTTGTAATTTTCTTGCAGTATAAAGTTAATAACAGCTGCTATTTAATTTTGATCTAAACGCAACACAGCCATAAAAGCTTCTTGCGGTACATCAACTGTACCTACAGCCTTCATTCGCTTTTTACCTTTGGCTTGCTTTTGCAAAAGTTTCTTCTTCCGGCTGATGTCACCGCCATAACACTTGGCGAGTACATCTTTGCGTAAAGCGGGGATATGTTCACTGGCGATAACTTTGCTACCAATTGATGCTTGAATTGGTACTTTAAATTGATGGCGGGGAATCAATTCTTTGAGTTTCTCAGCCATTGATCGCCCGACGTTATAAGCTTTATCGCGGTGGACAATCATCGCTAAGGAATCAACTGGGTCGCCGTTAATCATGATATCCAGCTTCACCAGTGGATTTTCGCGGTAGCCGATGAGATGATATTCCATACTGGCATAACCGCGCGATCGCGATTTCATTTGGTCAAAAAAGTCGGTGACAACTTCTGCTAAGGGTAACTCATAGGTTAGGGTTGTCCGCCCTTGGGTAAGATATTTCATATCCTTGAAGATACCCCGCCGATTTTGTGACAACTCCATCAAAGTCCCCACGTATGTTTCCGGCGTAATCATCTCTACCTTGACATAAGGTTCTTCGATTTTTTCGCGAGCGTTTGGTTCAGGCAAATGGCTAGGGTTATCAATATATAACTCTTCACCCTTGAGCGTAGTTACACGATAAACCACAGATGGGGCAGTAATAATTAGATCCAAGTCATATTCGCGTTCTAACCGTTCTTGGACAATTTCCATGTGTAGCAAACCCAAGAACCCACACCGAAAGCCAAAACCCATCGCGCTGGAAGTTTCTGGTTCGTAGTGCAGCGCTGCATCATTCAGCCTGAGTTTTTCTAAAGCTTCTCGCAAGTCTTCAAATTGGTCAGCATCAATGGGGAACATCCCGCAAAAGACCATTGGGTTAGCTTCGGTGTAACCAGGTAAAGGTTCTTCCGCTTTGGCATTAGATAAAGTAATCGTATCCCCTACCCGCGCATCAGCTACCGCTTTAATAGCTGCGGCGAAATATCCTACTTCGCCAGCGTGAAGTTCATCAACTTGCTTTTGGGTAGGAGAAAGGACACCCAACTCGTCGATTTCGTATTCTTTGCCAGATGCCATTAAATAGACGCGATCGCCTTTTTTTACCCGACCATCCATCACCCGGAAGTAGACAATTACACCCCGATAAGAATCATAATAGCTATCAAAAATTAACGCTCGTAAGCGCTGATCTACGGTATTGGGTGCTGGTGGAACGCGTTCAACAATTGTCTCTAAAATTTCGTTAATTCCTATGCCCTCTTTGGCTGAGGCTAAAATTGCCCCGCTGCAATCGAGACCGATAATTTCTTCAATTTCACCAATCACCCGGTCTGGTTCTGCACCAGGAAGGTCAATTTTATTCAAAACTGGAATAATTTCCAGGTTATGTTCTAACGCCAAATAGACATTTGCCAAAGTTTGCGCTTCCACACCTTGAGATGCGTCTACAACCAACAATGCCCCTTCACAAGCAGCTAAACTGCGAGACACTTCATAAGAAAAGTCTACGTGTCCGGGAGTATCAATTAAATTTAATACATACTGCTGACCATCTTTAGCAGTGTAATTCATTCGGGCAGCTTGCAGCTTAATTGTAATGCCGCGCTCCCGTTCTAAATCCATATTGTCGAGAAACTGCTCCTTCATCTGCCGCACGTCAACAGTGCCAGTAGCTTGCAGTAAGCGATCGGCGAGGGTTGATTTCCCGTGATCAATGTGAGCAATAATACAGAAATTGCGAATGCGAACTGCGGGAACGTCAGTCATATACTATCTTTGCTGAAGCAGCAACCAAGGTTATAAAGAGCGATTTACTTCATGTATTTTAATGCTTTCTTCGCCAAGACGCTGCTATGAAGTATGAAGTAAAGGTAGAGGGTAGGGACAATAACAAATGACCAATGACTATTGACTAATAATTAAGTCTATTTTTCCTTGCAGGTATTGATCTATCAGCAGCGTACAATAAATATATATAAGTACATAGTGTAGAAAGCGTGGGCAGTTACACCTCGTAAATGCTCGGAGCTACTGATTTACTGACAAAACTTCTAGAGCCTTGAAAGAGTGAGTTCTATGAAAATTGCCACTTAAAAATCTCAAGCTGTTACTTTTGGTAAGAGTTCGGGGAACTATGTAACTATACCTTGAAGATTTGTCAGTAAACTAACCCGAAACTTGAGTAGAACTACTTTACAAAGCTTTAGACAAAACACATTCAGAGTATATAAACCGATGAATATGAAAGAGAGAGCTACCGAAGGGGAGCAAAAACAAGGCGATAAGGTAGAAATTGCTGTCCGCCTAGATTCTGAATTACTAGAGCAAATTCAGCATCTCACCAACGACCCTAGCAAAGTCATTGAAGTAGCAATTCGCCAATGGTTACGGGGTGAGATTCCTAGAGATGATGAACTAACCCGCACTCCTTACCGTACACCTGTGCCGCCTAGAGGTGAATGGAATGATTGACAGCCACAAAAAAGCTTTTTATAGACAAGAACACAACTATCAAATTTGTCAATCATCGTGTTCATCACAGCCAAAACACCCAATGTAAGTATGTAAAAGCTTTTAGTAGCTTGAGCAAAACTGTATTGAGTTGCCACTTGTCTACCCAACTCGATTAAATGACTATTACTGCCAACTCCCAATTGCCAAACTTATTTTCTCAAAATCTGGAAGACATAGCTCATCAAACGGATGGCTCGTTACCAACTCTCGGTGCTGAGTTGGTCTATATGCAAGATGGGTCAGGCCGCTACCTGTCATTTTATTGGCAGCACAGCGAAGTTCTGGGATTAAACCCTGAGCAAATAGTGAATGGTAGCCATGATGAGGAAATTTTTACTCCTGTGGATAAGGTAGCTTATCTAGAACGATTGCACCGAATTTTAGAAAGTTTGGTGCCAGAAAAGTTGCAATGTTGGTTTCGCTACCACCAAGAGTTGTGCGAGTTGGAATTAGTAATTTGTCCGATCATGCCGCCACTGGGAACTGCCGCCACTACAGTTGTAGTGATGGGACGGTTATTACAGGCAACAGTTGATCAAAAAGAACTCAATAACACACCAAAAGCGCCTACACCAATCGAGTTGGCTTTACGTTCGCAGCAACATCAAAAACTAGTAAATAAAATTACTAGAAATATTCGCCGAACTTTGGATTTAGACATTATATGGCAGCAAACAGTAGACAATTTGGGTAAAGCCCTAAAGCTAGAACGTTGCATTATCTGTCCCTATCAGCCCTCTAGCTCAAAAGTGCGAGTTATAGCAGAGTATCATCAGCCAGAACGGAGTTCGATGCTTGGCTTAGAAATAGATGTAGCTTCTGAGCCAGCATTTGCTCAAGCGTTAGCCACTTTAGAACCAGTGGTGATGGAGATAGCGAAATATGCACTGTGTCCAGAGCAGAAAGTTTTAGTAGTAGCAACATGTTATCAAGACCAAGCAAATGGCTTGATTGCCCTAAATGTGCGAGATGAATGCTATCCGCTGACAAATGCCGAACTTGAACTAGCCAAAGAAGTAGCCGATCAATTAGGAACGGCGATCGCTCATGCTACTTTATATAAAGAATTAGAAGCCGCCCGCCAAAAAGCTGAAGAAGCCTCACGCCTCAAAAGTGAATTTTTAGCCAACGTCTCCCATGAAATTCGCACTCCCCTCAACGGGATGATTGGCTTTTTGAAGTTAATCCTAGAGGGTATGGCAGATGACCCAGAAGAACAACATCAGTTTCTCTTAGAAGCACATCAATCATCAATCCACCTGCTCAACATCATCAACGATATTTTGGACATTGCCAAAATTGAAGCAGGCAAAATGGAATTAGATTGCGCTCCCGTCCAGTTAGATGAGCTATTTTGTGGTGTAGAAAGTTTTATGCGTCCCCAAGCAGAGATGAAAAACCTCAGTTTTCGGATGCAAATTCCCACCACCTGCGATGAAATCGTTGTCCAAGGAAATTATCAACGGCTGCTCCAAGTGATGCTGAACTTGGTAAATAATGCAATTAAATTTACCCATGAAGGCGGTATTACCATCACCGCCGATATAGTCCAGAAAAAGGTGAAATTTCAAGAACAGCAATTTCCTGGTCTAGTGAGAGTCAGGGTAGCGGATACCGGAATTGGTGTTTCATTAGACAAACAAGATAAATTATTTCAATTATTTTCTCAAGTAGATGGTTCCCGCACTCGTCAGTATGGCGGTACAGGATTGGGACTGGCAATCTCCCAAAAGCTGATTGAAGCAATGGGTGGTGAAGTGCATTTCTACAGTCTGGGTGAAGGACTTGGCTCAACCGTTACCTTTACAGTGCCTTTGTATCAACGACCAGTAATTGTTTCATCAACAGACAATAATTTAGATTGCGCTTGTTAATTAGGCATTAAGCAGAAAGCTGGGATGTTGAGATTGGATGTTAGGGTATAAAACCAACGCAATCACCATCCTTTATTCCACCCCTACGCCCTTTTTTGATGACTGTATATGAAAACACTATATCTATGGGTGGGGAGTAAGGTAAAGTTATGATGGATTTCATCTCTGTTCATGAGTAAGTTCACGAATCCCATAAGACGGCTTGATGCTACTTTTTGTTGAATCGCTAGTGATTGTTTTGTCTACAATCAGAAAGGTAAAAGCATGGCAGGCAATCTAGCGACAATTAGATCTAGGATTGATTTAACAAAGCCAAAAAACAAATTTATGGGTGTTGATTCATTAGTAGTGCCAAAAATCTACGAAAAACTCACACCTATGACTATCACTAAATTCACAGGTCTAAAACAATGGAACTGACACTTGACAACGTAGAAACCGTTTTAGATGAAATGCGCCCTTATTTGATATCTGATGGCGGTAATGTAGAAGTTGTGGAACTTGATGGCCCTGTGGTCAGATTACGGTTACAAGGTGCTTGTGGTTCTTGTCCTAGCTCTACAATGACTCTAAGAATGGGTATTGAACGCCGCCTGCGAGAAATGATTCCTGAAATCGCTGAAGTTGAGCAAGTTATCTAGTAGTTCACCAACCCAACATTGCCGTGTAGACCTAGCAGGGGTGCAGGGCGCAAGGGAGAGAATCTTTCCTCCCTGCCCCGAAGCCTGCCACCACACAAAGTTCTCTTGGCAGACTACTAGGGACTAGTAAAAAAAGGCTGAAGTGTGAAGTATGAAATTTCATACTTCATACTTCATACTTCATACTTTCATCATCACTACCTAATATATGCCCCATCCACTTTATATTGCCTTTATTTGGCATCAACATCAGCCGCTGTACAAATCTCCTGACAGCGGCGTTTCACTTTCATCTACTCAGCAATACAAGCTCCCTTGGGTACGCTTGCATGGCACCAAAGATTATTTAGATTTAATATTAATTCTCGAACAGTATCCTCAGTTACACCAAACGGTGAATCTGGTACCTTCTCTGATATTGCAATTAGAAGATTACATTGCTGGTACAGCTTTTGACCCTTATTTAACAGCTAGTTTAACTCCTGCGGAACAACTCACCCAGTATCAGCAAGAATTTATTGTCCAACATTTTTTTGATGCCAATCACCACACGCTGATTGATCCGCATCCGCGCTATGCCGAATTGTATCAACAAAGACAAGAAAAAGGGCCAGCTTGGTGTTTGGCAAATTGGGGACTGGCAGATTATGGTGATTTGCTGGCTTGGCACAACTTAGCCTGGATAGATCCGCTGTTTTGGGATGATCCAGAAATTGCTGGATGGTTAAAACAGGGGCGGAACTTTAGTTTAAGCGATCGCCAGCAAATTTATGCCAAACAACGCCAAATCTTAAGCCGCATTATTCCTCAACACCGGAAAATGCAACAGACGGGGCAATTAGAGGTAACTACCACGCCCTATACTCACCCCATTATGCCCTTGCTGGCTGATACCAATGCTGGTCGGGTGGCAGTGCCAAATATGACATTGCCAGAGCATCGTTTTCAATGGGCAGAAGATATTCCCCGCCACTTACGCAAAGCTTGGGATTTATATACAGACCGTTTTGGTCAAGAACCTCGTGGTTTATGGCCTTCAGAACAATCCGTTAGTCCTGAAGTTTTACCGTATATTATTAAACAAGGCTTTAAGTGGATTTGTTCAGATGAAGCAGTTTTAGGATGGACACTCAAACACTTCTTCCATCGGGATGGCGCAGGTAACGTCCAGCAACCAGAAATACTGTATAGACCTTATCGGTTAAAAACCCCAGCAGGTGATTTGTCCATTGTCTTCCGTGACCATAGATTGTCAGATTTAATTGGCTTTACTTATGGGTCAATGCAGCCAAAACAAGCCGCCGCTAACTTAGTGGGACATTTGCAAGCGATCGCCAAAAAGCAACGCGAAAACCCCAGCGAACAACCTTGGTTAGTTACCATTGCCTTGGATGGCGAGAATTGTTGGGAATTTTATCCCCAAGACGGCAAACTCTTCCTCGAAGCTTTATATCAAAACCTCAGCAACGACCCACAGTTGCAACTTGTGACAGTCTCGGAATTTATCGAACAATTTCCGCCCACAGCTACTATCCCCCAAGAACAATTACACAGCGGTTCTTGGGTAGATGGTAGCTTCACCACCTGGATTGGCGACCCGGCGAAAAATAAAGCTTGGGACTACTTGACCCATGCCAGAGCCGTGCTGGCCAGCCATCCAGAAGCCACAGAAGAAAGCAACCCAGCCGCATGGGAGGCTTTATATGCTGCCGAGGGTTCAGACTGGTTTTGGTGGTTTGGTGAAGGACATTCTTCCAATCAAGATGCCATCTTTGATCAATTATTTCGGGAACATTTATGTGGCATTTACAAAGCCTTAAATGAACCAATACCAGCCTATCTTTCACAGCCTGTAGAGGTGCATGAAGTTAAAGCCAACCATATTCCCGAAAGCTTTATTCACCCCGTAATTGATGGCAGAGGTGATGAACAAGATTGGGACAAAGCTGGACGAATAGAAATTGGTGGTGCTAGAGGTACAATGCACAACAGCAGCATTGTCCAACGACTTTGGTATGGGGTAGATCACCTGAATTTTTATTTAAGGTTGGACTTCAAAAGTGGCGTGGCACCAGGAAATGAGTTACCACCAGAGCTAAATCTGCTGTGGTTCTATCCTGAGAAAACAATGCACAATAGCCCAATTCCCTTAGCAGATTTGCCACAGCAAGCACCAGTGAATTATTTGTATCACCACCATCTAGAAATTAACTTGCTGACACAATCGGTACAGTTCCGAGAAGCCGCAGAGAATCATCAATGGCAACCCCGCTGTAGTCGCGCCCAAGTAGCTTTAGATACCTGTTTAGAGTTATCAGTGCCTTGGGCAGATTTGCAAGTGCCACCAGATTATCCCTTGCGCTTGATTTTAGTACAGTCTGATAATGGGCGTTTCTGCGATTATTTGCCAGAAAATGCGTTGATTCCGATTGAAGTTCCATAATCAACTATGACTAATTAGGCTGAAGTGTGAAACGAATTGCTTCAGCCTTTATCTGCTTATATTCGTGGTTGGCTAATTACAATAGAAAGATTGAAAGCCTCTTAATATATAGCTTTGTAACACGATGTGCGACTTATTTTTGAAACCCCACTTCCATTCCTCTTGCCGCAACGGAGAGAAACTTTGATGATTACTCCCCTTCCCTTGTAGGGAAGGGGTTGGAGGTTAGGTTTGACATAAAGTTGTACACGGCGTTTTGTACTGAAAATTTGTACCTCATTCATCTGCAATCTGCTGTAATATTGCAGTCATCTCAGTAATCCGGATAAATTTGTATAAAAATTATAAAATTTTAATTTTGAATTACGGTTGAATTTTACAATAGAGCAAAAATTTGCAAATAAGCAGTAATGATACTGGCAAAAAAATATTTTTATAGTTAAATTGAAGACAACACAGAGTAGCTGTTTTTGAACCATGAATCGCTTTTCTGGAAACATGACCAATTTTCAAAACGAGTACAGTTCACAAAAGAATCAACTGGCTCAATTGTGTGGTTCCACGCAGCTATTTCGCGATCGCTACATCATCCTGCGAATTTTAGGTAGAGGTGGTTTTGGCATTACTTTTTTAGCTAGAAATGCCCAATTACCAGGCAACCCTCTGTGTGTGATTAAACAACTTTGCCCGAAGACAACTAGTACTAAAAGTTGGCAAAAAGCCTGTCAGCGCTTTGAGCAAGAAGCCAAAACTTTAGCGCAACTTGGTAGCCATTCGCAAATTCCCATGCTTTTAGACTACTTTGAAACAAATGGCGAGTTTTATTTAGTGCAAGAATATGTGCGCGGCTACACTTTAGCACGGGAAGTTAAGCGGAACGGCACTCAAACTGAAACAGAAGTAAAACAGTTTTTACGAGAAATTTTGCCAATATTACAATACATACATCAAAATCGCGTTATTCATCGAGATATTAAACCGCAAAACTTGTTGCGCTGTGAAGATGATCAGCGGTTGGTAATGATAGATTTCGGTGCAGTTAAAGAAAAGTTAGTTGATATTGCGGAAGACTCTGGTTATAAAACTGCAAGTACTAATTTTGTCGGAACAATGGGGTTTGCACCTCCAGAACAGTTTGCACTGCGGCCAGTTTACGCCAGTGATATCTATGCAGTGGGAGTCACTTGTCTTTATTTGTTGACTGGTAAAGGGCCTTTAGACTTTGAACAGGATATCTCCACAGGTGAGATATCATGGCAAAAAGAAGTGAATATTAGCGATCGCTTTGCCAAAATTTTAGGCAAGATGGTAAAATTTTCTTTAGACGATCGCTTCAAAACAGTTGATGAGGTAATTAAAGCTTTAAATATAGACAATAATTTACCCAATTTAAGCAATTGTTTAACAACTCAGCCTCTGCGAGAATTTCCGTCTCAACCACAACAAACACCTCCACAAGCATATATATCACCGACTAACAGAACGGCGATCGCAATTCGAGAATGGAAAGCTAAACTCAACCACAAACAGTTGCATCGTCAGTTTAATTCTTACTTAACTTCGGTTTAGAGAGCCATTTTTATCAACATTTCAGTAAATAGCTTAAAGTTAATGAGCCATAAAAGATTGACTCAACCAATATCCAATTGTCCCAAATATAATTATGATTAATACAGGAACAAACCATATTTCTAAATGGGGGTTTTCTGTAGTTGCTAGATGGAAGATTTGCCATTCAATATAAGCAAATATCCAAACCATTTCACTTTTTAACCAATTCAGCATTGAGCAAGCAATTTGATACTGGCGCAAAGCATTTAATTCAGTAATGATCACTGCATAATTAAATGTATGAGGATAACGACTGATAAATGTTAAAAATCCATAAATTGCTAAAGCTATAATTGGTAACAGCGAGAGAATTTTTTTACTTCCCCAACCATTGACTTTGCCATCAATCTCAAAATGGATGGGTATAGTCTCTGGTAATGTCAACCAAGCGTAGATAGCAATACTAAATAATCCCACTAGTCCTGCTAGTGCAATCCAATTTAGTATTTGTGCTGAAGATGATTGAGGAATTACTAGAACAGGTCTATAACGACTCATATTAGTAACTTTTTTAGAGTAATTCGTTTCTAATCTATTTTGACAAAAAAGTAAATGTCTTGAGAAGACATAGAAGATATGTTGGGATTGAAGAAGAATTCAGGAGTCATACCGTTTCACTTTAAGTTTGATACAAATAGACCGCAGGGGACAGGGGGAAAGAATGAAAAACCCATAAATTTGTATCATTTTTTTCGTGAAATGGTATCAGAATCAATTAGTCGGGGATTCAGACGCTCTCTACGGGATGCTATCCGCCACTCGCAGAGAATTTCCCAGCTGAATTCTGCACCCTAAAATCTTACTTCCCATCTCTGCAAAGCAAGAGTCAAGAGTTAAGCTAGATTAAGTTTAGTTAAATTTGAGTCATGTCTGACTTCAAAGAAAATATCGCCACGTTCGCCAGACAGTTTGTTCCCTCTTATCGATTCATTCGCACCCATGAATCAACCCTTGATAACAGTCATAAACTGCAAACAGAACTAAATCATCACTCAATTAAAGTTTTAAATTGGAATATAGCTAAAAATAACTTTGAGAAAACTTGGTTTAAAGACTTTTACCGAATTTTAAGACAGTACCAGCCAGATTTAATCTTTTTCCAAGAAGTGCGGATGGGTGTAGGTGTAGAACAAATTATTGGTTTAACAAATTTTAGTTGGGCTTACGCGCCTAATTTTATTGATGCTCATCATCAAACTTATTCTGGTATTTTAACAGCAGCTAATGTTAGTCCTCTTAGCAAAAAAGCTATAGTAACTAAACATTATGAGCCTTTAGTCAATACGCCCAAGGTTTCATTAATTACGGAATATTCTTTATCTAATCACCGAAAAACACTTTTAACTATTAATAGCCATCTAATTAATTTTGTAGATATAAACAAATTTAAAACTCAATTACAAGAAATAGAATTAGCATTATCTACACATCACGGGGCGATTATCTTTGCTGGGGACTTTAATACTTGGAATCGCCAAAGAGCAATACTTTTAGATAAAGCTATCACTAAGTTAGGCTTGAAATCAGTAGAATTTGCCACCCAGGAAAGCAAGAAGATTAAAAGGTTCCTTTTGTCACCCCCCTTAGATTATATTTTTTACCGAGGCTTAACTGAAAAACCAGCTAGTGCTAAAGTTTTAGACGAAATTAATTCATCCGATCACAAGCCATTGCTGGCAGAATTTAGTTATGTCGATATGTGAAAAATAACGATGCTTGTAGATATTAGCATCCTCACTTTTTTTAGTGCAGCTACCGTTGTAGTTCATGCCTTGGGAATTGCCCATGCAGCCCATGCAGTCATGACAGTGCGTTCTTCCCGTGGGGCGATCGCTTGGAGTATTTCTTTGATCACCTTTCCCTGGCTGGCTCTCCCCTTATACTGGATTTTAGGCAGAACTAAATTTCATGGATACGCCGAAGCCTTGCGCTCAGTCTTTGCTCAACACCAGAAATTAGTTCATCAAGCTTATAGTGAAATAACTAAATTTCAGGTTGCAGTCCCAGAGAAATTAAAATCACTAGAACCATTAGCAGAAACATTTACAGGCATTTGCTTTACATCAGGTAATGCTGCGGAATTACTCATTGATGGACAGCAAACATATCAAGCAATGTTGAGTGCGATCGCCTCTGCAAAAAGTTATATCTTGTTGCAATCTTACATCGTTGATGATGACGCAGCAGGTAATGAATTTCAAGCAGCTTTAATTACTAAAGCCAAACAAGGTATACGCATCTATTTTCTTTATGACGAAATTGGTTCTAACAAATTACCTCACACTTATCTCAACTCTCTGCGCCAAAATTTAATTCAAGTGAGCGCATTTCACACTACTAAAGGTAGAGGTAATCGTTTTCAACTTAATTTCCGCAACCATCGCAAAATTTTAGTTGTGGATGGTGAAATTGCATTTACTGGTGGTTTAAATATTGGTAATGACTATTTGGGTAAAAATCGCCGTCTGAGTCCTTGGCGCGACACTCATATCAAACTGCAAGGGCCGACTGTTCAAAGTCTGCAAAGTTCTTTTTTGCAAGATTGGTATTGGGCAAATCGCCAAGTTATCGATGTTAACTGGCAAGTGCAACCCAACAGGGAAGCTAACCAAACAGCAATTATCTTACCCACAGGCCCCGCAGATAAACACAAAGCTTGTCAACTCTTTTTCGTTAATGCAATTAATCAAGCGCAAACTCGTCTTTGGATTGCTACTCCCTATTTTGTCCCAGATGATTCAACTTTGACAGCCTTAAAACTAGCAGCAATGCGCGGTGTTGATGTGCGAATTATCTTACCAAACCGACCTGATCACTTATTTGTTTATCTGTGTTCTTTCTCCTACTACAACGAAATGAAAGCTCTAGATATCAAATTTTATCGCTACAAACATGGATTCATGCACCAAAAAATTATCCTGATTGATAATGATTTAGCAGGAGTAGGCACAGTCAACCTCGATAATCGCTCATTTTTTCTCAACTTTGAAGTCATGGCATTTATGATCAATGCTCAATTTGCTCATAGCCTTGAGAAAATGTTAAAAACCGATTTAGCTGCCTCAATTACAGTAAATTTCTCTGAATATGATAAAAAACCTCTGTGGTTCAAGTTAGCTGTGAGAATATCTCGATTACTTACGCCTTTGTTGTAAACTCTATTCATTGCTCCTTAACTCTCTGCGTGAGACAAAAACAAAAGCAAATAAACTAGTTTCTTAGCTCCAGAATTTGCTAAACTCCAACTTCGGAGATCACAAATAGACTTAAATATTGGGAATTCGGAGGGGTTTCAGGGTGGCTCACGATGAACGTGCAGTAACAAAACAAATTCATCCAAAAGATATTTCCTGGCCATTTTGGCCGATTGTGCCACTCTACCCATATAGCAGGCGGCGGACAATTCGTAAAGAAGTCATCAAAAACACTATCTGGACTTTTGACCAATTACAAGGCATCTTTTACGTTGTTGTGCCGATTCGGATGACTGTTGTCAAGCTAGATGCAGGTGGTTTACTGGTGTATGCGCCTGTTGCACCAACAAAAGAATGTCTTCAACTTGTTCAGGAGTTGGTAGCAGAACATGGCGATATCAAATATATTATCTTGCCAACTATCTCTGGTATCGAACACAAAGTTTTTGTCGGCCCTTTTGCGAGATGCTTTCCTAACGCACAGGTGTTTGTTGCGCCGAATCAATGGAGTTTCCCGTTGAATTTACCATTAAGTTGGTTGGGTTTACCTGCAAAACGCACTCAAGTTTTGCCAGAAGATAGCAGTCAAGCGCCTTTTGCTGATGAGTTGGACTATGCAATCTTAAAGACAATTGATTTAGGCCCTGGTAAGTTTACAGAAGTGGCATTTTTTCATAAGCGATCGCACACTTTATTAGTCACAGATGCGGTGGTATCTGTACCAGAAGAACCACCAGCGATCGTGCAACTCGACCCCTATCCTTTATTATTCCACGCGAAAGAAAAAGGCTCGGATGTTGTGGCTGATAATCAAATAAATCGCCGCAAAGGATGGGAACGCATCACACTGTTTGCTTTATACTTTCAACCCAGTGCTTTAGACGTACCTACATGGGGCGAGGTGTTCCGCGATGCCTTGAAAGCACCAGAACGCTCTAGAAAAACTTATTTTGGCTTATTTCCCTTCAAATGGCAAAATCACTGGCAGAGGTCATTTCACGCTTTACGCGGAGATGGGCGTTTGTTTGTCGCACCAGTTTTACAAACTCTCATTCTTAACCGCGCACCCAAAGAAACACTTGATTGGGCTGATAAAGTCGCAAGTTGGAATTTTCAGTGGGTGATTCCTTGTCATTTTGATGCACCAATTAAAGCTCAACCGCAGCAATTTCGCCAAGCATTTTCTTTTTTAGAAAAACAACCAACGGTCAGTACAGGTTTGTTTAATAGTAGTAGTTATCCCTTACCAGAGGACGATTTTAAAATTCTTCGAGAAATTGATGCAGGTTTAAATAAAACTGGAATTGTCCCGCCTGCGAAGGAGAAAATCTAAAAGGTATTAGGGATTTAGAAGCAAATTTGATTACGTCCGTTTTTCTTGGCTGCTCTGACTTTATCGCTGGCTCGCTGCAAAAAAGACACAAGGTTATTTTCTGCCATTAGTTCGACAACACCAATACTGGTGGTGAGGTGAAACTGCTGGCCATTGTAGGCTGTGATGATTTCTTCACTCAAAGCTAGGCGAATTCGTTCAGCTATTTGACATCCGGTATTGAGATCAGTGTTGGACATGACAATACAAAATTCTTCGCCACCGTAGCGTGTAACCCAATCTCCTGCTCGGATATGAGTTGTAAATATTTTTGCAGCAGTTTTTAAAGCTTGATCACCAGTAGGAAAACCGTAGGTACGATTCACCTCACCGAAATTATCTAAATCAAGGAGCAAGATTGTTAGCCGTTGCTGATATTTATGATATTTTTCGATCTCACGGGCTAGTAATCTATCGAGATAGCGGCGATTAAACACCTCAGTTAAGCCATCGTGTTCTGCTTCTATGCGGTATTTATTGGCTAAACGACTAGCTTTCAGCACCATTTCACTAATCATTCGTTCCGCAGTGACACGAATGCGATGCTCAAAATCAGTTATGAGTTTATCTTGACCGGAAGCGTCTGCGATCGCCTCAAATTCTTCTGAGGTGACAACGCGGTTACGTCCCTTTTGCTTGGCCGCATAGATACATTGATTGATTTCTTGCCATAATTGCTCAACGGAAGAATGTCCTGACATCGTAACTACTCCTAATGAAGCTGTTAGATGCACAGAAGACGTGTCATTCAGCTTGAATTCATGAGTTTCGATCTGCGTTCTGAGAAATTCGGCAAAAGCTTTTCCCTGCACCATACAACCATCCATACAAATAGCAAATTTATCGCCGCCTGTCCGAGCGACGATACTTGCTCCTAGTGAGTACTTTTGGAGAATTTGTCCAATCTCTTGTAGTATCTGATCTCCGACATTATGACCATAGCGATCGTTAATAAATTTAAACCGATCAATATCTAAGTAAATTAAAGATACAGGTTCTACCTCTTCGTTGGATGTTAAAAGCTTGATGGCATAATCATTAAATTTGCGAAAATTAGCAATTCCTGTTAACTTATCCAGACTAAATAAATGCTTTTGTTGGTTATGCCAAATACTGCGCTGTAAACGTAAACCTATTTGCTGATCAATAGCATCAAGTTTACAGGTTTCATCTCCTGCTTCTAACCAGCAAAGAACAGCAGCTTCTTGCTCAATTGTCTCTACTAAGACTACTATTGGCAAACTAATATTAGTATAAATATATTGGGCTTGCTCCAAATTTTCAAAAGCCTTGATGTCGAGTACAATCACGTCAAAATCTTGCTCAAATAAAGTTGAAATATCAACTTGCATCCACTCAAAATCGAGGGGAATATTTATTGGTTGAGGCAAATCTAGTGAACTACACCACGCAACTCGAATTGCATTCACCTGTTTATTCATTAATTTCCAACTTTAGTAACCGACAAAAGTGTATGGGTAACTTAAAGTTTAACAAGTGAATTCAGTAGTCTGTGAGCAACATTCTTTAACTAAGAAATTAAGTTATTCTAGGTGAAGTTACTAACATGGAAATTGCTGAGTATGATGAAATTACTAAAACTTGTGTTTCCATTCCAGCCATTAATATGAATTTGACGAGATTTTAAGCCAGTTATAGCAATCTTAAATGAGTCATGAAAAATATAGATAAGGAAACGAACTAAAACTATTTTGGATTATGGAAGGCTTTATTGATCATCTGTTCAGAACTCAATTTCTCACAATCATTTTTCAAATGGATATAACCTAATACTCTTGCGTTATTAACGGATTAAGATCCTTCTAAATTCATTTATGCCAAAGACAAAAAATTTTCTCTAAAATGTTCAAGTCATAACATTGCTGTAGCACATCCTATGAGACTGACATTGTTGAATAAATCGCTGGGGAATTTCTATACTAGCGCCCCAATGTAAATGTATATATGAAGCATGAAGATTAATAGGTAAATTCCAGCCTTCAAAGCCCATATTTTCATCACAATCGTAGCGGTAAGTTTCAAATAATGGCTGATGAGAATTAGCTCTTAAACTTGAGCGATGAAATTCATGTCCGTAAATATTTGTCCCAGCATTTACTAACAAACTATCTTGTAAAGCTACCGCCCGACGATAACCCAATGTTAACCGTTTATCCATACAAGCCGATGTGGGGATTATTCCTACCATTGGGTAAGTTTTACTCTCAAAATCGATGATTTTTTCACACAAATACATCAATCCGCCACACTCGGCAATTGTGGGCATTCCTTGAATAATAGCTGTTTTGACTGCTTGCAAAACATTTGTATTTTTAGTTAATTGTTCAGCAAATACTTCTGGAAAACCACCACCAAAATACATTCCTTGAATATTTGGCGGTAATTCTGCATCTGCTAAAGGACTCCAAAAAACTAACTCTGCACCTAATTGTTGGAGTAAATCAAGGTTATCTTGATAATAAAAATTAAAAGCGCGATCGCGTGCAACGGCAATCCTAACTTTACTGAGTGCTGAGTGCTGAGTGCTGAGTTTTGAGTTTTGAGTTTTGAGTTTTGAGTTTTGAGAGTCTAACAACGGTAATAAACTTTGCCAATCGAAGCAAGTATCACCTAAATCAGCTAGACGTTCTACCACAGCATCCAGTTCGCTAATTTCGCCTGTGGGGACTAAGCCGAGATGGCGGTCAGGAATTGTAATGTTATCTTGACGACGCAATACACCAAGAATCGGTAATTGTAGAGATTGTAGAGCATCTTTGAGTAAAGAGAGATGGCGATCGCTCCCGACGCGATTTAGGACTAATCCAGCTATTTTAATTTTAGGGTCAAAGGAACAATAACCATGCGCGATCGCCGCCACAGAACCCGATAACCGACTGCAATCAATTACCAACACTACAGGTAAATCGAGTAACCGTGCAATATGCGCCGTACTAGCAAAAGTGAATGGGTGTTGACTATCGTCTGTTCCACTCCCCATCACCCCATCAAACAACCCCATCACCCCTTCCACCAAAGCATATTCACTTGCTTGGCGATGTTTAGCAAAACATTGCTGAACGTAGGCTTCACTAGTCAGCACTGGGTCTAAGTTGCGACAAGCAAGACCAGTCACATACTGATGAAACATTGGGTCAATATAGTCCGGGCCGACCTTGAAAGATTGCACCTGACCACCACGACGACATAAAGATGCTAACAGGGCGAGTGTGACTGTTGTCTTACCCACCCCGCTACGTTCGCCAGCAATTACTAAAGCCATAAGAAGGTTAAGAGGTTGTGACTAGCTTAAATCTTAAAAGATTACGAACTATCTTAATAAAACCTCCGCGCAACTTTGCGCCAACCTCCATGTACCTTTGCGTTAAAAAAAGCCCCCCATTGTGAAAATTGGGAGACTTTTTGGAAAAATTAGCTGAGTCAATCTAACCCTTCACTGAAGGTTTCACAGTTTGGGCAATAACTCCCAAGCTGTCTTCAAACAGAGTTTCACGTCCCCAGCGTTGTACTTGCTGACTCAGCAGTGCTTCCGCCTTTTGTTCTGACAGTGAACTCACTTGTTGGAACAAACCAGCAGATTGAGCGCCACCGTGGGTTTCCATCCGCATACAACCGCCAGTCTCCGAGCAGATGACTGTGCTACAGTCGGCTTTGGTATTAGTTGAACTCAGACGTAAAGCAATCAAGTCACCGGAGATATCGCCTGCATCAGCAACCGGAACTCCGGCTAACTCGGCTTCTATTTGTTTTTGGTCTTGAGTCACAAAGCGAATCCGAATGATATCGTAATCATTGCTTTCCTTTTGATAGGAAATCGGCATCCATTCTAGGCGACTAGCCAACCAACCTAAAAATAGTAGTGCTTGGGCGGGGTTGCCTTTTTCATAGTCAATTGTTACCCGGTCAATTTCCTTTAATGCAGTACGACGATTGGGGGGGTCATAAGCTTCCGCTGTCAATTCTTGCCATGCTGCTAAACGCCGCCAATTCAAGTCAGCCACAGGTACGTTGGTTTCGACTAACTCATATAAGCTGAGTAAATCGCTTTCTGGTTCGTTAAAGTTGCAAGAATCAACTATGACGTTATTGCAAACGGCTGCGAGTCTCTTGAATAATGGGTTGTTGGGGTCGGGAGTAGCTTTCCACCACAGAAACTTCGGCAGACCACCAATTAATAATGCGGGAATCATCCCGCCAATTCTTTCTAAAGCCGAGGCTGTACCAGAAAGGGTGATGTATTCGCAACAAACAAGGGTGCTAGAAGATTGCTTTTGAATGGGGCAGTAAGCAGAAACTTGGGCTTTTACACCTTCATCTTCACCGGCAATTGGACATAGGGCAATGATGCGGCAGGGGTTACGTAAAGCTATTTCATCAGCAATTCTGGGGCTGGTAACACTGACGTTATAGGAACCATTGCCATTTTCTGCAACGACTCCATTACCTTGGCGTTTGGTGTATTCTTCCCGTAATTTTGCCAAAGTTTCTGGTGTAGCCGTGCCAGTTTCTAGCAGTTCATATTTTTGTTGCGCTTGTCGCAGTGCGATGTCTGTCTGTGGCCCTAAAATCCCATCGATGGGGCCGTTATAAAATCCCAGAGATGCCAATAGATATTGGGTTTCTTCAGGTTCGTAAACCACTAAGGTAAAAGTTGTGGCACGAGTAGCAGCAGGTAAGCCGCCATCTTCACCACTGATACCGTAACTTTGCCAAATTTGATTCAATTCCCCTTCGATTTCATTCAGCGAAATGTCCTTGGGGGCTTGGAGTGAAAAAATGGTAGGAGCTTGGGTCATGGCTTTTGAAGTATGAAGTATGAAGTAGGAAGTATGAAGTATGAAGTATGAAGGCTGAGATTTTTTCAGACTTTAGCCTTCAGACTTCATACTTTTACAGTCTGCGCCAGCGACGGCCGTCTTGGTTAATCAACAATTCGGCTTCTGCGGGTTCCCAAGTACCGGCTTCGTACTGGGGAATAATTGTTGGGTCTGTGGGTGCATCCCAAACAGAAAGCGCGGGGGTAACTATTTGCCAAGCTGCTTCCACTTCGTCAGCCCGTGTGAACAATGTTTGGTCGCCCATCATACAATCTAAGAAGAGGCGATCGTAGGCATCAGAAGTACCGGAAATCCCAAAGGAACCGTAGCTAAAGTCCATATCTACGGAACGGGTGCGGAATTCTGCCCCTGGCATTTTCACATCAAAGCGCAAAGAAATTCCTTCGTTGGGTTGAATCCGCATTGCCAGTACGTTGGCATTTCTTTGTTGGGCGGCGGACTGAAACATCCGAGAAGGAACATCGCGGAAATGAATCGAAATTTCGCTGACTTTTTTCGGCATCCGTTTGCCAGTCCGCAGATAGAAAGGTACACCTTGCCAACGCCAGTTATCTACCATGAATTTCATGGCTACATAAGTGGGTGTACCAGACTTGGGATCAACACCTGGTTCTTCGTGATATCCTGGCACTGGTTGTCCTTTCATCCAACCAGCACTGTATTGACCGCGAATGGCAGAACGGGACAAATTGTGGATATCTGCTAGGCGGGTAGCTTGAAGTACTTTAACTTTTTCTGTGCGAATACTGTTAGCATCCATTGAGTTGGGTGCTTCCATTGCCGTCAAGCAGTAAAGTTGCATTAAGTGGTTTTGCAACATATCTCGGAGTGCGCCGGCTTTTTCATAGTAACCAGCCCGGTCTTCTACCCCTACGGTTTCAGCAACGGTAATTTGTACGTGGTCAACGAACTGACGGTTCCACAATGGTTCAAAAATCGCATTGGCAAAGCGGAACACGAGCAAGTTCTGCACGGTTTCTTTACCTAGGTAGTGGTCAATGCGATAGACTTGATTCTCTTTACAATACTTCTGCACAATCACGTTGAGGCTTTGAGCAGAAGCCAAGTCTCGACCAAAGGGTTTTTCAATTACTAGGCGGTGCTTTTCTGGATTGTCTAACATTCCGCCTTCCCCTAGTTGCCTGATGGCTTCGGGGAAGAAGTTGGGAGCGACGGAAAGGTAGAACATACGGTTGCCGCGTGTTCCCCGTTTTTCGTCTAATTCACTGAGTAAGTTTTTCAGTTTTTGATAACTTTCAGGATTGTCTATGTCACCAGGACAGTAAAACAAACCTTGAGAGAAGTCTTGCCATAGTTCTTCGAGTTCGACACCACCGTGGGCTTCTTCCATGCCTTTACGCATTTGTTCACGGAAGTATTCATGAGTCCATTCCCGACGTGCCACACCAACAATCGTGATTTCTGGTGGAACCCGCCGTTCTCGCCGTAGTTTGTATAATGCTGGAACTAGTTTGCGCCAGGTAAGATCACCAGAAGCGCCAAAGATAACTATAATTTGGGGTTCGGGCATCCCTTGCTGTTGCAGACCAACGCGCAAGGGATTTTCTAGCAGACTGACCATAACAATTTTTGGATCTTGGAGTTGAGATTTGGATGGGTAGAAATTAAGAGTAAAAAGGTAAAAGACTATATTTCTTTTTACTTTTGCCTTTTTACTTTTTACTTCTTAGACCCTACACAGGTGACAATAACTTGACTTTGTTTTCTAAAGAGTTCATCAAGGACTTGAAAGGTTGGACAAATTTATCAATACCTTCAACTAACAGTTCATCCATTACGGTATTGATATCAATGTTTATGTCTGGATCTTTCAAGCTTTCGATGAGTTGATAAGCTTCTTTGACTTTGGTTTCCACGCGATCGCCTACATCGCAGTGGTCGGCACAAGCTGCTATTGTCGAGGGTGGTAAGGTGTTAACGGTATCGTGGCCAATTAACTCATCAACATACATCACGTCGCTGTAGTTCGGGTCTTTGGTGCTGGTACTAGCCCAAAGTAACCGCTGTACTTTTGCCCCTTTGGCTGCAAGGGCTTGCCATTGGTCGCTTTCAATAATTTTTTTGTATTCTTGATAAGCTATTTTGGCATTAGCGATCGCTACTTTGCCTTTTACGGCTCTGAGTTTGGCTTCTAGGTTAATATCATCAACGCCACGGTGCAATTTTGCATCGATTTTTGCGTCAATGTTACTATCAATGCGACTGAGGAAAAAGCTGGCGACAGAAGCAATTTTGCTAATGTCTTTTTCCTCTGCTAGGCGTTTTTCTAAGCCTCGAATATAAGCCCAAGCTGTATTAATGTAGCTTTGTACAGAAAATAACAAAGTAACATTGACGTTAATTCCGTCGGCGATTACTTGTTCTACGGCTGGTAAACCTGATTCTGTACCAGGAATTTTAATCATGATATTTTCCCGGCCAATTTCTTGAAAATAACGGCGGGCTTCGTTGATGGTGGCTTGAGTATCATGAGCAATAGTTGGTGGTACTTCGATACTCACATAACCATCAAGTCCATTCGAGGCTTCATATACAGGGCGCAGAATATCTGCCGCATTACGGATATCTGCGAAAACTAAAGATTCGTAAATTTTGTAGGTTGGTAATTTAGCACGAACACCTGCTTCTATGTCCGCATCATAAATCGCATTGTTGGCGATCGCTTTCTCAAAAATGGCTGGGTTCGAGGTGATCCCGGAGATTCCTTGATTTTCTACCAGGTTTTTCAATTCCCCTGATTGAATCATGTCTCGCGTCAAATTATCCATCCAGATACTTTGACCGTATTGTTGAATCTCCTGTAGATGATTAGTCGCCATAGCTTAGTTCCCTCCTTTTAATGATGTCTCCAAGTGAACTTGGCAATCCATCCTGTGATGGTGACTTTTGCATTTTGGCTTTGCCAATCACTTATCGCATCGACCAGCTGAAATAATCTATCTCTACTTCATCCGCACTGTAGTAGTGATATTTTCTCTTCTTCATCCCAAGCAGACACTAGTAAAGCAAGATAAAAATAACTTCACAGTAAGAAACAGTTAAAAGTGAATGCTCAATGGTCAATAGTCAATAATTATTGGTAAATAAAATTTATTTTTGACTTTTGACTTTTGACTTTTGACTTTTAAAACTAGTGACCGTTTTGAATAAAAGACTCAACTTTTGCCACAGACTCTTTACTACCAATAATCAAAGGTGTGCGTTGGTGAAGTTTTTTCGGCACCACATCTAAAATATCTACTAGTCCTGTGGTGGCGCGACCGCCTGCTTGCTCAATCAAAAAAGCTAGAGGAGCCGATTCATATAGTAAGCGTAATTTACCTTCTGGCTTTTGAATTGTACCTGGGTAGAGAAATACACCGCCTTGAACCAGAATTCTATGGATATCACTCACCATTGCTCCACTATAGCGAGCAGAGTAGCCCTCTGTACGATGAACGTACCGAACATATTCTCTAATTGACTCTTCCCACTGCCAGAAATTTCCTTCATTCACACTGTAAACAGAGCCATTATCAGGAATCCGAATATTTTCTTCAGTGAGGATAAACTCTCCCAGGCTGGGATCAAGAGTAAATGAATGCACCCCTCTACCTATACTATAAACCAGCATAGTGCTTGGCCCATATAGTATGTAGCCAGCGGCAATTTGCTTACGTCCATTAGTAAGTAAATCGGTGGCTAAACCATCCGCGTCGTCTCCTTCTTGTTGGCGAATCGCAAAAATGGAACCCAAGCTGAGATTGGTATCGGTGTTAGAAGAACCATCTATTGGGTCATACAACAAGGTATAACGACCTATAGGACAGTTTTCTGGGATGTAATAAGGGTCGTCCATTTCCTCAGAAGCTAGGCGACAAACTAAGCCACTTTGCTTAAATACCGAGATAAAAACATCGTTGGCATAAACATCCATCTTTTTGACGGATTCTCCTTGGACATTTACATCCCCGGTAAATCCGAGAACGCCTTCCATTAACCCTGCACGGCTAAGATGACGGGCAATTAATTTACCTGCAAGGGCGATGCGATTCATCAGCGCACTTAAATCCTGAGCATCAGGAGAAAAGCTTTGAAGTTGCTGAAGAACATGACGGGATAAGGTTGTACAATCACGATCTAAGCTTTTATCTGTATGATCGTCGATTGGCAACTCCAGAGATTCTGGCGCTTTAGCCATTTTTGCATTCTCCCTAGGGACTGGTTGATAGTTAGGTTGGTAAAGTCATGGGTAGCAACTTATAGCTGCTGCTTCTATCTTAGAAAGGTAAGTTGATAACCTTGATGTGGCTTTAGATAAACTAAAGAAATGGATAAGTTTTTGCTGAATTTACCAAGGCAGAAAAGTATCGTTGCCGATGGAAGCGTAGAAGTAAAATGGCTTGTTGTTAGATCTCACCCCAGATCTACCTAAGCCCTAAAAAACCGACTGCTTGTGAGATTGGTCTGTAGCTCACAACAGCCGGGTATAGTTGCCTTCGATTGTTTAATACTTACAGCAATTTGTAACTAAGTGAGCTACAGAATGATCTTTAGCCTGGGGTACTGTTGGTTTTTAACTCCGCTAATTGTGCTGAGTTAACTTTAGCCAAGAAAATTCTTGCTTAAGAGTAAAACAATTTGCTATTATTGTCGTCCGTCTGATTTAAATTTCTTGTTTTTTCGCCCAACCACCTCGCCGATTATCATCTCGTCGGTCATCCTCTCGTGGTTTTGCTTTGTTAACTCTGAGTTGCCGACCCATCCACTCAGCACCATCTAACTCAGTGATAGCGGCATCTTCTTGAGCGTCTTCTTCCATTTCCACAAAAGCAAAACCACGCATCCGCCCTGTTTCACGATCAGTAGGTAAGACAACTCTTTTGACCTCGCCATAGTCTGCAAATACTGCTTTTAAATCTGCTTCAGTAGCGCGGTAGGAGAGATTTCCAACGTAAATAGTCATGTGGGATCACGTAATTGTCAACAAACAGCGATTAGTTCAGCGAAAAAACAGAGATCAACAAACTACAAATCTTGCGTTGCCGCTTCTGATTTATTTTTATTGATGACGAACGTTGTGGCGCAGCAATCATAGTGCTGGCGTGACTTCAACTAAACTGTCCATAAGGCTGAACTTACGCTTACGCTCATATAATAACTGATTGTGACATTTTTCAAAGTATGGGATATTACAATCCCAAATAATACAAAATAAGCCAAACTTATAGATTTTTAAGATAAAAAGTTCATTGTGTTAATATAGCTAGTCTGATTGTTTCGCCAGCTTTTTTAGTAGTTTTTACTTAAAAAAGCAGTTATTTATACATTGGGATTAGTAATCTTAAGATTAATATTAGATTTTTAAACTTTGCTAAAAGACAAAAATTTACCTGCAACTTTGCTGAATCTGCCAGAGTAAGAGTTGCAGGTAAAAAGCGATTAATTTGATGGGAAATCAGCAGCAAATTTATTCAATTGAAATTGTCTGCGGGCCTGTGGCTTTGCCATTGCTCACTTCGGTTGTGGAAGTGGGGTAGCTAGTGGTACCTCTTTGTTGATCTAGCCAACTTTTCACAGGATCATCTTTCAGATTAAGTCGCAGCACTCCAGAGAAAAAACCACCGAGAAATGAGACTGGGTGATGAGTTAACTCTTTAAATATTGGTGACAATTCATCAAGAAACATGAAAAATCTCCTGGCAGTGCCATAAAAAATTATTACTTTTTTATCAATCGTAACGCGGGATTCAAAGTCAAAAGTAAAAAAGCAAAAGTCAAAATAAATCTTTTACCTTTTTACTTACTAGCTCCTAGTTAGGTTGTTGATCTGGAAACATACACTTGTCAGAATCACAACCGCTGGGGCCTGCTTCTGTTAGTTCGCCGGAGTCATAGCGGCTGAGAACAGCACAGAAGTCATCGGTTTTGCGTCGTGTTAGCACTTCTTGAGATAAACGCTCATAAGTTGCTTTGTCTATTGGCTCAAATGGGAGACGGGGGAATGATTGTAAATCGTCAAATCGTGCTAATAGTGCGGCGGAAATGTAACCCTCATCATTTTGGATAGCTTCGTAAATTCGCTGTCCTAACGGTTCAACTTCATCAGCCCGTAGTTCTAGGGTAGCGGATGTGTTGTGTGTTACGTAATGGCGTTGAACTTGCATGACAAAATCAAATTGGGCTAAGACAGAAAACTTAGATACATCAATTTGATCGGCACCAGGTACATCAGCCCAAGGTACCGCGACAGGAATTTCCACCAACCATTCACTTACGCGGGGATCAAAAGGATCGTTTAATAAATTACCGTTTTCATCCTTGTCAGCTTGGGAGGGAATGACATTATAGCCGTAGTCAATACAAGCTAAGGCTACGGGGTCATTTTTGCGGAAAGTGATGCGGCGAATAAATCTTTGGGCTTTGGGTGGATGCCAACCAGAACTAGCGCCAGATAATAGAGCTTTAGTGCCGCTAGGTTGGACTGTAGTACAACGATTAGGACGTTTGAGATGATGGCGATCGCAATAATCCCACACTGCCTTTTGTACTACTTCTCTCCAAAAGCTGAGATATTTTTCTTCTTGGTGTTTAAATGCTAACCCTTGGGGTGTTGCAGGTCTACCTTCTGCCCACCAGCGCAACCAGTCCACACCAAAAGTATGGACAAAGAAATCAAATAAGCCAGTAAAAGAAACCCCAACAATTGGGTCTAATTCCCGACTATATTGATAGCGCGGTTCCAAAAATTGATGATTTAAAAGTGTTGCTACAGATAACGCCCCAGCAGTGAAAGCTTCCTCTTGTTCTTTGTAATTAAATGGGTCAATTTGATTGAGATGAATCTCTGAAAGATTACAGTGGAAGTTGCTACCAATAATTTCTCCACAATTGTGAGCTACAATCCCATTAGCATCAAACCGAGAAACCCCTGGTACAGTACAGTCATAAACAGCTTCAAAACCATCGGATAAAATTTGCTTGATTTTCACAGCAAATCTCTCACGGTTTAGTTTTCGTTTGTATCCATACAATAATTCTTGTAAACGTCTAGATTTTTGAGGCTCTTGAAATCCGACTATTTTCTGGAAAGCATAGATATTATCGTTGGAGATTACAAGCTCATGTTGTGCTTTACAAGAATATAATGCTAGTTCACGATTACTATCAGGAAGATAATGCTCCCTTTCAGGACGACGCTCTTGATAAATTGTTGAGATGATCCCCAATCTTGCCAGCATCCGTTGCACAATCTTCAAAGATTCGAGATTACTTTGTGCCAGTCTGACGCTAACACCTTTTTGTTGATTACCTTGGACACTCCCATCAGCATCAAACAAACCACGCAAGAAACCACGATAAAATTCATAGCTGGCTTGCTCAATTTTTTCTGTTGGCATTTTGTGTTCTAAAGTAACACCATAATTTGCAGCTAATCGAGCCAAACCTGATGAGTTAATCACTCGATGTTTTAGCTGTTCATGGTAGCATCCAGAGTCTGTGCGATTGGAAAAATTGACAGCATTTTTGAGTAATGCAACTGCATATCTTCCCATTTCTTCTTGGCTATCTTGCCAATATCTTAGATAAGCTGTCTTTCCCCATTGTGTTGATGCAATGCTTCCATCACCAATCAAATTACCAAGTAACCAACCCTCATCAAAAGTACCAAAACTATCCCAAGGCTGTATTTCACGATGATTATGAACCAAAATATAGTCACCAGGAGATAAATCTTGAGCTTCTACCCACTCAGAGTATTGTTTTTTCTGAGTTTGAGCAGTTATCTTGAGAAGCTTATGATTGCCAGTTAAACGTAATTCATAGCCTTCTTGAGTCATAACTTTCAATATGGGTTTGACTCCAGTTAACCAAAAACCATCGGGTGTAGTACTAAACAATTCTCCGTTGATGTATACACTCAACTGTTTTCCTATCAAGTCTTTAACTTGTCGCGCCCCTTGTTCAGTGTGAACCCAAGTGTCAGCAGTAACGCAAGGGTTTAAACCAAAACGAGCCAAACGATGTTCTAATTCACTAGTATCTATTTCTGGGTAACTTTGTTGCAGCCAATTTTTAGCTGTTCCTTGTTCGTAAGCTTGTAAAAACTCTTTTTTCAATGCTTGGGTAGAAAGCAAATCAATGTTAGCTCTCGCTACAGCTTCACCAGCCCATTGGATCGCACCTTCGCCACTATAATATTGTTTCTGAACAGCTGCGATCGATTCTTCTAATGTTGGCTTGCGGTGAAACACTCTTGTATGATTCGCCATACGTAGAGAATCACGTTCAGGATCAATCCGCCAGTTACCGTTTTCGTCCTGCTGCCAGAGGTTATCTTTGGCTGTTGCACCTAGTTCATCGTCAGCAGTAAACTGACGCATCCCCGCGCTTCTTCGTATATTGCCAGCAACAATTGTTACAGCTGCTTCATCGATTAATAGGCAACATTCTACAGAATTTAATTGTCTGCCTAGAGCTTTATTTAAGATTCCAGCACAACGTTGATACAATCCTGGTAATTTGACAGGATTGGCAACACCGCCAAAACCGTTAAGGGTTTCTCCTGCTTGACGAACATCGCTAATATCAACAAATACTGCTACATCATCTGTAAATCTTTCATCTGTGGAGAGTTCCAACAGAGTTTGATAAGATGCAACCCAACCTTCGCGGCTATCACCAACATGAATGGTAACGCTGTTGCCTTCTATATCGGTTTGTGTAAATTCACGACGTAAGTTTTTCGGAGTGCTGCCAATTTCGCCTTTGACGGTGACATTGAGACGATTACGGATAGGAGGCAGTTGATTAATATACTGTGGTTCGATGATGGCTCCTGTACCGCAGCCCATCATGGCCAAGTCCATCAT
>NZ_DF978431.1:57935-100763 GCF_002897135.1 Nostoc cycadae WK-1
GTTTTCTTTCAAGCTCTCGAACCATAATCCAGTCTTGTTGCTTTTGAACAGATTATGACTATACGCCAAATGGCCATTCTTAGTAACACATACAGATTATTATTTATTTGTCAATATATAATTAGATTTAAAATGATCTCGTGCAATGGGTTTAGGAACATAATTTTTAAGTCAGTAATCGCCTCACCATTGATACGTTTGACTCATCATTGCCGCAGAAGGACAGTACAATAAGTAAATTGATACCTTAATTCGTCCCAAAATTTAGTTATGATTTCTAATTAATACAATTAAGGTCATTTTAATTATGACCAATGTAAATTACTTACAAAATTTATAAGTCACTTACAGCTTATCCCGAACTGTGTTTAAGTAGAAGCTCATATCTTTGCTGCCTGATAGCAGAGCTACAAAGATATGAGTGCGCCTCTCAAGACACAGCGGAAATTAAATTTCAGATGCTATCTTGTCTAGTCGATCATTGGTATCTTTTGCCAATTGAAGGCAGCTAACACTAGATACGAATCCAACTGCGGCAGTAACAGTTGCTTCTGTGGCATTGCCTGATAGCAATAGTCCAACACCAATCAAGCTCATCACTGCACAAACTACTTTCATGGACAAAGCTACATTAAAACTCCACCGAGCTTGGCGGAGCCGTTCTTGAGTAATGCTCGATTTCATTGAAGAATCGGTATTGATGCAGCTATCGGAAGTGAACACATTTTCATCCCCAGAGGATCTATGATTTGATAACATATACATTCTTGCTTCTAAATTGATTGCCATTGATTTAGGAGAAATATTTGAGTGCTGATCTGGTAGTTGCAATACCAGATCAGCATTTATCTTTTGATACTGCGGTTCGATGATGGCTCCTGTGCCGCAGCCCATCATGGCCAAGTCCATCATTAAACCGAAGGCTTTCCAGTCTTGGAGATTGGTAGAAGTGCAATTATATCCACCAGAAAAGTTCTTGGGTTTGGTAATCCAATTTGTACCGCCTACCCACAGCCAACGGCCGCTAGGTAAAGCTTTGAGTTGGCGTTGTGTTTTTTCGAGGAGGGCAATTTCTTCTGGGTTGAGTTTACCTAATTCGATTAAGCCTTGGATAGTGCGATCGCACACTTCATCGTAAGATTCTCTCAGCCCTACCCCAGTCCGGCGGCTGTAAGTCCTGAAAAATACAGGATTTGCAGCTGGGGCAGTTTCGGGAAACGTAACACCCTGACGTTTTCTTTCAAGCTCTCGAACCATAATCAAGTCGTGTTGCTTTTGAACAGATTATGACTATACGCCAAGTAAGTTGAGGATAAAAGATTGCAAAATTTTCTACTTTGCGCTACTTCTGTAGCTGTACTCATTGCAACGAAACTACACAATGTCTCTTGCTCCTTGGCGAGGTGCGATCGCTCACGCCCTACATCGCAACCGTAGTCTGGTTTATGCTCGTTACTTACAATTGGCTACAATCCGCGCAGATCATCGTCCTGCGAATCGGACTGTTGTCTTTCGTGATTATCTTCAAGATACCAATCAGCTAAAATTTATTACTGATACTCGTAGCGATAAAATTGACCAAATCAAAAATCAACCTTGGGCGGAAGCTTGTTGGTATTTCCCCAACACACGGGAACAGTTTCGCATTGCTGGGCGTTTGACATTAGTAGATAGTCATGATGATTCTGGACTGCAATCAGCCCGCCTTGCTACTTGGCAAGCACTGAGCGATGCAGCAAGGTTACAATTTGCTTGGCCTCATCCTGGTAAACCCAGGGATACAGCGCCAGCAGCTTTTACGCCACCAGCGCCTGATTCTTTGCAACCAGTATCAAACTTTTGCTTACTATTACTTGATCCAGCACAGGTTGATCATTTAGAGTTGCGGGGCGAACCACAAAATAGAAGCATTTATCAGCTTGATGAAAATCAAGAATGGGGTTGTGAGGAAGTTAATCCTTGAGGGAGGCTAGTACAAAAAGGCAAAAGTCAAAAGGAAAAAGGAAAAAGGAAAAAGAAAGAATATTGATAACCTAAGCCTTTTAGCAATTTTAAACGGTCTGTTTATTTACGCCGAACTGTACTACTAGTGACTAGAGGTTAGTATTTTTTACTCAGCACTCGGCGAGAACTTGCGTGCGCGGGTTCCCCTCGTTGAGCAAAGTTCGGTAACTCAGCACTTACCATTTTTTATAGGGTAAGAATTTACCATTCATGGTGACTTTAACGCGATCGCCTTTGGGGTCTTCTACTCTTTCAATGTCCAAAGTAAAATCAATTGCACTCATAATCCCATCACCGAATTTTTCTTGAATAACTTCTTTGATGGGGAAACCGTAAACTTGCATGATTTCGTAAAAACGATAAATCAAGGGATCGGTAGGCACAACAGGGCCTAAGCCTTTTGTCGGATAGCTAATTAGTTCTGCAACATCTTCGGAATCAAGCCCTAACACATCAGCCAGTTTTTGGGCTTCTTCCAAGGAAGCTGTAGCTTGACGATAAAATAAAGCAGCAATCCAGACTTCATCGCGGTCTAAAATTTGTTCTAAGTCTGCAAAGCTTAATCCTTTAATTTTTTTGGCAGCAAGCAGCTTTTGAGTTAAGGCTGGAATTGACATAGTACACTCTGATAAGTCTGCTGGACAAGAGATAGTATACTTTGCCACGACAGTCTGTCAGTTTAGCTTAAGGTAAAATCTTAACTACTGTACCTTTTTTTACTCATTGATACAGTTCATCGACATCTTGATTTTTTAAGGAAGGACAACCCCAAGTCCAATTGGTGCGATCGTCAATCATTTGCTCAGTACGGGATTTGGCTCTCCTGTTATCGTTGCCCAAGTATTAAATAAATCAATCATTAGATTCATACTTGTACAGCCATTGATGTTTCAATAGCTTTATTAGTATTTTCATTTTTCTCCATTTGTATGAAAGCACTGTGCAATTAAGAATTACGAATTAGGATGCTGCTTTGGCAACCTAACTGTAACTTTAGTTCCCTGTCCCTCTTGACTAGATAAACTAATACTGCCGCTATGCAACTCTACACAGGCTTTAGTAATTACTAAGCCCAAACCTGTTCCTGGGATAGTGTCAACATTACTCCCACGACTGAAGGATTTGAACAGGTTTTCTTGATCTGCTAGGGGAATACCAATGCCTTTATCTTGAATTTCTAGGAGAGTTTCAGATTCTTTACCATTCAGATAAATTTCTATATTGCCGCCTGCTGGGGAATATTTGATGGCATTGGATAATAAATTCAATAGTATTTGCCGTAAAAGTCCGCGATCGCCCCAAAAGCTTTGATGATTGCCTGTAATCTGTAAAATTAATTCATGGCGATCGCCTAACACTTCTTGCTGATCTTCAATTAACTCGGAAATAAATTGCAGTAAATCTATCTGCTGCGGCTTAAATTTGGTTTTGTCGAGTTCGAGTTGATGGACTAACAGCATATCATCCACGAGTTTGGACAAATACCTAGCTTTTTGCTCAATAATTTGCAAGAAGCGGTTTTTTCTCGACTCATTCAGTTGTGCGCCGTGTTGCTTAATTGTTGATGCTGCCGCCAAGATGGAAGCTAAGGGTGTACGGTATTCGTGAGAAACTGTGGTAACGATTTGAGATTTAAATTTGTTGAGTTCTTTTTCTTTTACCAATGCGGCTTGAGTCATCGCCAATAGTTCTGCTTGTTGAATAGCGATCGCTAATTGGACAGATACTTGATTGAGAATTTCTACTTCATCAGCTGGCCACAGTCTATCTTCAGAAGTAGGTTGGGCAATCAAAAATCCCCAAAGTTTCGGGTTGGGGTTATTGTTTTGGTTCAGATTAATGGGAACTACTAAATTTATTTGAGGATTCAGTTGCTCTTTTGTCTGGAAACACAAATGGCTTAAACTTGCTTCATGGTGATGGGAAATTCTGCGTCTGCATCGCCAACGATGATTTTCACCCAAATTGCTGTAAGCCACAACTAAGTTTTTTTGTTTAGTCGTGACGTTACTATGAGCTACTTGTGTAGTGACAAAGCTGCTTTCTTCTTGATAGCAAGTATCCCAGAGGCGATCGCATATTTGCTCAGGCTCTTTAGATGATGCGACTATCTTACCATCCATATCAGATGTAAACTGATAGACCATCACGCGATCGCACTTCAAAAGTTGCTGTACTTCAACTACAGCTGTATGCAAAATTTCTGCTAGATTCAGCGACTGGCGAATGCGAAGTGCTGTCGTCGCAATTAAACGCTGTCGTTCTTGAGTTTTGCTGAGTTTAACTTCTAGGCAAGATTGTTTAATAGCATTGCGGACTGCTAATTGTAATACATCTAACTGGAGGTGCTGTTTAACTAAATAATCATGAGCGCCTCGTTTCATAGCTTGTACTGCAACTGTTTCGTCTCCACGCCCTGTCAACATAATTATGGACACAGGGGCTTCAACCTTACGCTTTTTCAAACGCTCCAGCAAATCTAACCCACTCATGTCAGGTAGGCAAAAATCCAGCAAAATCACGTCACAGTGGATTGATTGGCACAACGCCAGCCCTTCTTCTGCAGAATCGGCCTCGAATATCTGATATGAATTTTGAGGATCTTTTAAGAGATATCGACGATAAATTTTCCGATCCTCGGCACAATCATCAATGATGAGTAGCGTCCAGGTGTCCGGCATATTAAGAATGGGGGAGAATGTTTACACTCCTTCATTCACAATCCCATACATTACTGCAATTGTTAATTAATCATTACAAAAATATAAATAAAATCTTAAAATTTAAGATATGGAAAAGTCGGGTGGGCAAACTTTGCCCACTGTACCTTTAACTTTTAATCCCCAGGTGGCACCGTATTACTCTCCAACCAATAGTCAACAAATGCTTGAACCGTCTTTTGCAGTTCTTGAGCATCCATCGGCTTGACTAAATAGCCATTGGCTCCTTTTTGGTAGCAAAATTCAATGTCTTTGGGGTTGGATGAGGTGGTAAAAACCACAATGGGGATTTTCTTCAAACTCATATCTTGCTTGAGCCGTTCGAGGATGTCACGACCATCAATCCCCGGTAAATTCAGGTCAAGCAAGATAACAGAAGGCGTTGGTATGCTGTTAGGATTTTGAGAACTTTTTTCTTGATAAAGCAAGTCTAAAACCTCGTCCCCATTAGTACATCTATATATAGGGTTCTGGACAGCCAACCGCCGCATTAGGCGTTGCAACATTTTAAAGTCTTCATTGCTATCCTCAACAACCAACAGAGGTTTGTTAAGTTTTTTCGTCATCAGAGATTTTAAAAAATGTAACAAAAAATTTTAATTATCTTAAACTATTGTCCCAAAGTGAAATAAAAGGTAGAACCAATACCCACACTGGATTCAACCCAAATTTGACCGTTGTGTAACTCAACAATTTTTTTAGAAATGGCTAATCCGGCTCCTGTTCCTCCGCCATACTTTTCTTGAGAGTGTAGTCGTTTAAATAAGCGAAAGATGGTTTGGTAATGATGTTTTTGAATGCCAATACCGTTATCTTTGACATAAAAAACAGGAAATGAGGGAGATTTTAAGGTATTATCTGATTTTTGCTCGCTGATAAAGCCAATTTCAATTAATGGTTCTGGTTTATCGTTATATTTCAAGGCATTGATGATCAAATTAGTAAAAACTTCGTTGAGAAGTACCGAGTCACACGGAACCGTGGGTAACGGCCGAGGAATGTGAATATAAGATTCAGTGTCTTGACGACTGCTACTAATTACCTCAATTACTTGGTTCAGCAATTCATTGAGATCGGTAAGTTGAAGATCGGTTTCTGTTTGTCCTAATTGCGAGAGACGCAACAGGGAATTAATCAGAGTTTCCATCCGCACAGACAAAGAAAGTACAGTCTGTAAGTAGTCAATGCCATCTTCATCAAGAACTTGGGCATAATCTTCGATTAAAATTGTCGAGAAGTTATAAATGCCACGCAACGGTTCTTTGAGGTCATGAGAAGCCGCATAAGCAAAGGATGCAAGTTCGTGGTTACTGCGTTCTAACTCTTGATTGATTTTGGCTAACTCTTCCGCTTTGGAAAGAACAATCCCCACGATCGCATTTTTCAAGGCCAAAGCATTATCAATCTCACACTGTTTCCAAGGTAGAGAGGTTAACTGGACTATTTCTTGCCACTTTTCAAAGGATGTGCGCGGGTAAAAAATAACGCTACCATCAGCCTGTAACTGGATTGACTCGTTAGGATTTCCCGCCCAATTAATAGTTTGCACAACTTCCGGGCGAAACCAGAGAATATAGTAACGCTGGATTTGGGAAATACGTAACAATAGTAAGCCACTGGCTGTATTTTTAAATTCGATCGCCTTTGGGTACTGTTTGGGGAGAGAATCGGTAGCAAAAATACGCTCGCTAATTTGACTATCTACCCAAGTAATTAGCGATCGCACTTGTTCTATATTTGGTGTTGCGCCCACCAGTGTAATTTCATTATCTAGGCATACCGCCGCCCCAGTGGCATTGACTAGGGCTAATAAACTCGGTTGTGGTTTAATTAACGCATCAATAAAATTATCCGCCTGAGAAATTAACTCGACAAATTCCGCTTGGAGAGATTTCAGCCTAACTTCATAGTCTAATTCTGAGTGAATAACTTTGTGTCCTAACTCTAAAGAGACAATCTGTCCTAAAAATTCGCAGATTTTCCGCACTTCATAAGCTAGATATGTCGGCGTTTGATGATGACAAGAAATTAACCCCCATAACTGCTGATTTTTAATTAACGCAATCACCAGAATGGCGGTTACGCCCATATTTTGATGATATGTAACACAGCAGGGGTCAACACTCCGCAATACAGCCCAGCTTAAATCAACGGGTGTAGCGTCGGCTGAATTTTGGGAAATCAACTCCACAGATTGGGCTGGGAAATTAGGGATAAATCGCTGCAAACATTGAGTATATAGCTGTCTTGCAGGTTCAGGAATATCTGTAGCCGGATAGTGCAGTCCCAAATAAGGCGGTAAATCTTCGCGTTTGACTTCAGCAACTACTGAACCCGCACCTTGTTGATCAAATTGATAAACCATCACTCGGTCAAAAGCAGTGATTTTGCGGTATTCTGTGGCTACTAAATGCAAAAATTCTGCGAGATTTGAAGTATTTTGTAGTTTGGCGATCGCTTCACTCACCAAACCATAAAAACCTAAAAAACTCACCTCATCATCACTGTCTCTTGGCTCTAGTTCTAAAATTAAAGCATTGCTTGTCCGATGAACAATAGCATCAAAATATCGATCGCCATTGATAGTTGTGATTGGTATTTTGAAAGTTGTGAAACTACCAATTTTTTTCTCTAAGCACTGTTTAATAACTGTTACCTGTTGAGTAGCCAGTAAACAACTCAATGGTTGACCAAGTAACTCTTGGGGTTGTTGATCCAAATAGTTCTGAGTATTGTTGCTAACTTGCCAAATTTCTAACTCAGCATTAAGTGCGAGTAATAAACCATGAGGCTGTATCGACCCAGAGAGATGAATCGGTTGGTCATGGTTGTTTCCAGAAGTAGTTTGAGCAGTGATGTCTTCAGGACTCATGATGTGAATAAGTAAAGTTTAACTGATGACAATGCACTAAATCGCAGATAGAAATTATTCTGCCTTGCTCTTGCTACTGATTTGTCGAAGCTAGAATGTAAATCAGAACTGTCTCAAATTATCATTTTTGACTGTCGACTTCTGCATAATTTCTAGCACCCAAGAATTATTGATATAAAAGTTACCTTAATTGCCAATTACTGATGTGCCTTTAATTTGACTAAAAGCATTAAAGCAATTATAGGCAAGTATTATAAGATTTGTTTCTTTTATCTAGAATGTTGGTATCTAAATATTTACTGGTACTAATAGTCACTAATATAATTAAATCTAGCAAGTCTCATCAAAGAGTATGTGCATTTTAAGAAATCAGCACCAGCCTTGAAGAGACAAATCTGCTATCAAGAACTTTTTCTGTCGTACAAGGCATTTTTCATGAATCGCAAGAATTTTTTGAGCATCCTGACAACAACTGTATTTTCTTTTATATCTTTCCCGGCGATCGCCCAAGCAGAAACCCAATTTCAAACACCTTCTCGGAATATTCACTGCTTAATTGCAGATCAAAGTATTCGTTGTGATGTTTTACAAATTACTGGAAGAATCCCACCCCAACCCAAAGACTGTCAATTAGACTGGGGTCATGTATTTAATTTGAATGCGCGGGGTAGTGGTTATCGAGGTTGTTATGGTGACACTGTAGCAGATGCCAACAGTCCTGTTTTGCAATATGGTAAAACATTGCGTTATCAAGGTTTTGTTTGCACATCCAGAAGGACAGGCTTAACTTGCGTTAACCGAGATAATCGAGGGTGGGAACTTAGCAGAGAGCGACAAAGATTTTTTTAAAATTGCAGCATCTCACTTGAGAGTGCGATCGCCATTCAGTAAAACCAGTTAATTGCTGTTTTTGCACCTTCAAATTGCTCAATAACTATCAGCTATATTATTTTTTATATAAAAAATATGGGGAAATAACTAAGTTTAATTCCCCATATTGACAATATATTAATGTTAGCCAAGCAAAATCAGTACCTAATATTCAAGTTTATAAATCATTTACTGTGAAAATAATCATTCAGTCAACAAACTCGGCGAAGTTAACACAAATACATCTCTAATCCCTAAACCATCAGTTTGAGGTTTGATGGGAGTCGTAAAATGGAAAAATTCGTGGTCGTTAACTAATAATAGTTCACCGGAATTTAGCACTTTGCTAAAAACAGGCTTTTCTTTTTTCGCAGTATATAAATGAGTTTCTCCCCCTTGAATATTTTCTCTTGCCACAGAGAATATACCGATAAAATCAGTACCATCTTGATGAATACCTTCAGGCGCTGGATTACCCATATTTTCTGCGGAACAGATAGTTCTAATTTGATGAACGCCTATTTCTGCTTCTGGGTGGAGTTTACAAGAATCACTAAACGCTAAGACCATCTTTTTAAAGATATCAAGCTTAATGATGCCATCTTCCAATTCCGAGAACTCTCTTTTAACATCTCCTAATAACGGATTGTATGTCTTACTTTGAAATAGATAGCCATGAGGTAATTTTATTAACTCATTTCCAGAAACAGTAAACCGAGATAATCTTCTTAAACGATAATTGCCCTTGATATAAGGATCAACTGGCAAATTATGAAAGAATGACTCAAAACCTTCTGGATTAATGGAATTTACTTTTCTTAATGTGAACAGAAAGGCATATTCTAATTCCGTTGATTCCCATACTGTTTGCATAGGATTTACCTGCTGGTTAGGTTTCAATCCTCCGCTATTTTTCTTTCTCGGAGGCTTATATACCGAGTATATGCTACTTTTTATTAAAGTGTCGTTAAATTAACTACAGAAATTGACAAATTGTGATACAGCAATAACTTTACAAAAAAATAAAGATATCTTCTCTCTAGTCCCTATCTTGCAAACAGTTCTAGTTTTTTATTCAATTCGGGTAAATCTCAAATAAAAGATTTTGCCTAGCCAAGTTATTTTTTTAGTCGCCATAGCCAAATGTCTTTACCTTCCCAGGCTGGCTTGAGTTCATATTTATTTTTAAGTTTCCGAAGTAGTGAATTTGGTGGTCTGTAAATGAATATATCGCCAGATTCATTAGGTATCGTAGGAATTTTTGGCTCAACTGTTAGTCTAAGCCTGACCTGCGGTTCAAGTAGATGGCTAAGAGATAGCATAATGCCAACAAAACTCTTATCATTATGGGTTAAGCCGCTACCAATCACTAACGGTTGAACTGATTGGTTAATTATGTGCGCTACTTGTAAATTGTATTTATTATCACCTTCACCCTTATTCCACCAATTACTTGCCTGAGAGCTAAGTGAACATGACAAAATTCCACACAGTAGTATAACTGTAGTGACCGATCGCCAAAACTTTTGGACTAGCGAACTAACCGAAACATCTGTAATTTTTTTGGCAAGAAGATATGCCACAGCTATTTGCATAGCTAAAAGGCTAGGAGTCAGATACTTAATATAAGTTGATAATATTCCGCCTTGCAATAAATCTTTAGTAATGAAAATCAGTGGATTAATAAAGATTGCTATTATCACAAATAGCCAAGAAAGCTTGAAAGATTTTTTATAAATAAAATAAATTGAATAACCTACAAGAATTAATAATAATATAGTTGTAGGACTGATTAAAAATATAAACAAAGGATTCGAGTCACGATTAACATTTAGATCCAAGAATAGACGGCTAGACTGAAAACTCCACGATCTAACTAAAAAAAAGAAACTTTCTCTTGTATTTGCCCAAGCTAACCTAATTTCTGCCTGATCTGTACGTGTAACAAGTACGAAAATCCAAGGTGAGAAAAGTAGTATTCCGCTGAATAATGCTAATAAGTAACTAATTGTCGTTTTGGTAAATTTGAATTTTTCAGCCAAAATTACGTAGATTCCATGCCCAATAGCAGTTAATACAGTTAAAAGATGGGAATATAACCCTAACGCTAAAGTGATTGCATATATTACCCAACTCGTTCTGGTGTTGAGTTTGATGGCTCGCAAAAGACAAGTCCCTGATAGTAAAGTAGTCACTATCCATAAACTATACATCCGAGATTCCTGTGCAAATAATATATGCAGAGGAGATACTGCTATCAGTAAAACTGCCATCCACCCAACTAGAGGTGATTCAAATAGCTCTCGACATAACCAGTAAGCGCAGGGAAGTGCCAGCAAGCTGATAATGGCAGCTAAACTTCTGGTGACAGCTACAGAACCACCGAATAAACCTGTCCATAAACGAGCTATAACGAAATAAAGTGGTGTAAGCTGAGGTTCTTCTTGCGCTAATCCTTTAACTGTATCTATCACACCTTTTTCGATGTTAGGGTGTTGAAATTTTTGTAAATCACTGACATGGATTTCTTGCCCGTTAAATGCTTGCTTTGCTATTTCTTTTTCTGTATATCCAGAAATTCTTAATGATGTAAAAGTTTCATCATAGGAATAAATTTTTTTATCCAAATTTACGAAACGAAAAAATAACCCTAAAGCTAATACAGATATAATCAAGAACCGTAGAGAACCTGAATAAAACTTCATTTTTTTAGTAATGTTTGTGTTTTATATGACAAAAAATTACTTTCTACACACTCAATCAAATATTGGTAAGTATTAAAACGTTTTTCTACTTAACTTGTGTGACTCGCCAGCTAAGTTTCAAGTTCACCCAGAAATTCCAAATAGTAGCAATTACAATCGCAATTAGGTTTGCTATGTAGCGGTTAGAAATAATAAAATTAAATACTAAATTCAAAAATAATACATTCAAGACTAGTCCTGCAAGGCAAATAATATTGAACTTTAAAAAGCGTTTCAATCGCTGATGTATTTCTTGTTGCTGCATACTAACATCGGCAAATGTCCAGGCATCATTCCATAAAAAATTATTCAAAATTGCAATTTCAGACGCAATGATTTTGCTGCGTGTTAAAGGCCAGCCTAATGTTGTCGGATCACTGAGAAGATAAAGTATTACCATATCTATAAATACACCACTCAGTCCCACTAAACCAAAGCGGATAAATCTACTAATGGGAAAACTTTGACTGACTTTTTTGAATCTTCCTGTTGAAAGTCGTAAAAGTACTAAGTGATGTATGTAATCTATATACTGCTTCCAAGTAACTTTGCTTTCACCCTCATGGCGTTCACAGAATACATAACCGACTTCTGCAATCTTATCTATCTTGCTTCGCCCAATTACTTCTAATAAAATTTTGTATCCTACAGGGTCTAAATTGACACCTGCTAAACAATGGCGACGTACGATAAAATAACCACTCATAGGATCGGAAACTCGACCTAATACTTTAGGGAGAATAATCAATCCCAATAGTTGTGCGCCACGAGACAAAAAACGTCTGATAAAACTCCAGCTACTAACGCCACCACCTTCTATATGACGACTAGCTACGGCTAAATCTGCTCCTTGATGAACTTCACTCAATAGTTGTTTTAATACATGAGGTGGATGTTGTAAATCTCCATCAATTACACCTAAGATATTACCTTTTGCGACTTGCCATCCGCGAATTACTGCTGTTGATAATCCGCGTTCATGCTGACGGCGCATTACTTGTAATTGTGGATATTCTTCTATTAAAGACAGAGCTACTTCCCAAGTACGGTCTGGACTATCATCGTCTACTACAATTAGTTCGTAGTCTCCTGGTATAAATTCATCTAAAATTTGAGCCAATCTCAGAACAACATACCTAATATTCTTACTTTCTTTGTAAGTAGGAATGATTAGGGAAAACTGAAGTTGCTGATCAATAACACCCGGTTTAATATGTGGATATTCAGGAACTTGAAACTTACCTAAAGGTGTGGGTAAGCAAGATTGAGTGTTTTGTCTATTCATCAAAAAATTTGAGTAACAAAAGCTTTTTGATATAAGAATAGCTTTTAAAGGTAAACATACTTATACAAATATGTTAATCTTTACAGACTCTTGATATTTTTGTATGTGAAATCAACTAAATTATAGATGAAAATTCGGTATTTACAAGATTCGTATTTATTGATGTTTAAGTTTATCAGACTGAGTCCAGATAAGGCTTAGAGATAATTATGATATTTTGCATAGCTGTTATCAGGATGTTATTTAAATTTTGAGATAATTTATGATTTATACTATTGACAAAATAAAATTTGTATCAATTGCTTAAGCAACTAATTAATTCTATTTCCGAAGTGGCAGCAGATTTTGTGTAAATAGTAGTATTAGCGATCGCATTAGTAATTAGTGTTCCAATACTACTCGGTTAAAGATCATTGTAGCGATTGTCTTTTACCAATTTTTTATGCAGCTACATAGAATTCGCTCCCTTTGATCCTCCCCTGAAAAAAGGGGATTTCTGGGGATCTAGATATGTGCAACTTCACATTAAATTAGTATTAGCCAACTCAATAATCAGTAAAATTTTACGCCCAAAGCGAGCAGAGAGTTTACCTGGTCAAACCCGATGAAATTTCAACTCAAGATACTTGCACGGAAGCAAAGACAAGGTTCACAAAGCATCGTTCACCTAAAGTATCGCAATGGTAATGTCGAGATTATCGGTTTAGGTGTATGGTACTCATACTGGCGCGATCCCTATCATTTACTGCTGACAGTTCCTTGGAGTGGATTTGTACTATTAATTTGTGCTTTTTATGTAGTTATTAACACTCTGTTTGCTTTGGCTTATTTATTAGGGGGAGATTGCATTACGAATGCTCGTCCAGGGTCTTTTTTAGATGTGTTTTTCTTTAGTGTGCAAACTTTGGCATCTATTGGCTATGGGGCAATGTATCCCAAAACGACTTATGCCAATATTATTGTGACGATAGAGGCGATTGTTGGGGTGATGGGAATTGCGGTGATGACAGGGTTAGCCTTTGCTCGGTTTTCTCGTCCAACTGCGCGTGTCATTTTTAGTCGAGTGGCGGTCATCGTACCCCATGATGGTGCGCCGACTCTGATGTTTCGCACTGCTAACCAGCGGCGGAATTTAATTTTGGAAGCACAGATGCGGGTGTATTTAATGCGTGATGAAGTGACCGCAGAAGGTGATTTTATGCGCCGCATTTATGATCTTAAACTTTTGCGCCAGCAAACTCCTGGCTTTGCCTTAAGTTGGTCGGTCATCCATGTAATTGATGAGTCTAGTCCTTTATATGGAATGACACCAGAATCTTTAACTCAAACTAACTGTGTACTGATGGTATCTTTAAGCGGCATTGATGAAACAGTGGCACAAGTTGTTCATGCACGTCATAGCTATGGTAGTAATGAGATTTTATGGAATCATCGGTTTGTAGATATACTGCATCACGCATCTAATGGACATCGTTATATCGACTACAACCACTTCCATGATGTTTTACCTTTGGAGTAAAGCCGATAGGAACACAAAGTTGTTTTATTAAAAATAATGTACTACTATTAAGGATTATTTGAATCTAAGACATCTGTCCTAATTTCTAGCTGTTTTTTTGCACGTTTTAATTGTTTCCAAAGAGCCTTAATTTGCTGGTAAGCTTCTTCTGGAGAAAGTTTACCATTTGTTTGCAGGTTACTAATGTAGCCCACTCTTTGAGCAAATTCTTGTAAATTAGCGTTAAATACTAGATATTCTGGCTTAAACTGACCGTAATAGCAACTACGTGGATAAAGAAAGTCAGAGAGATTAGATAGAAAATCTGATTGCTCTGTCATAACTATTTAAATTTGGAGAATTTAATCAAACATCAGCAGTTGAGAAACTTTAGCACATCTTGTGTAAAGACAAAGTAAGCATAGATACAGGGATTCCGAGTTGTCGGATAATGCTAACTATCTTAGTCAGAGGACTCTTCAAGAGCAATACCAGTAAAGTTGGTATTAATGTTATACTAACTGAATCTAAAAAAATGTAACTAAATTAACTTTTTTCAGCTAAAACTAATGCTATGGGGGTGTTAAGCATGGGATATCCTCCAATATAGGAATTTGAGCTAAGTTGTACATGTATCTATCAGGTTACTTACGGCCAATTATGCAAGCTGTATAAGTAAGACTATCAGGCGATGTTGAAGTTGATGTTGACAATCAAATCGTGAGAGTGGCGATCGCTACTGTTAGGTAAATCTTCAACACAAAAAAATATCATTCCCGGCTGGAAACTGGGAATGAGTGCAAATATTTATTGAGTTGGCATTTAATTAGAAGCGGCTGTTTCTGCTACATTACTGATGAGTTGCTCTAAAGTGCCGAGTAATTCTTGCTCGTTATATGGTTTAGAAAAATAGGCTCTAGCACCAAGTTGGATAGCGAGTTGTTTATGTTTATCGCTACTACGAGAAGTCAGCATTGCAACTGGGATATTTTTCCAATCAATGTTGTTTTTAACTTTTCCTAAAAATCCATAACCGTCAAGACGAGGCATTTCGATATCACAAATTACAGCAGCAATTTTCAAGCCTGTTTCTAATTTTTCTAAAGCATCTTGACCGTCTTTTGCTTGTTCTACCTGGTAGCCACCTTTTTCTAAGGTAAGTGCTAAGAAGCGGCGGACATTAATTGAGTCATCAATAATTAAAATCTTGCCTTTTGGTTTGGGAGGTAACGCCGCCAGCTTTTCACTATCAACAAACAGGAACGGTGTTTTTAATCTGACTGAGGGTAGTTGATTGTTTTTGGGAGTGTTTTGGTTAGTGGCAATCCAATATAGTAATTCGTTAGCATTAACTAAGGCGACAACTCGACCATCACCGAGAATTGTACAGTTACTAAAACCTTCCGGTAAAGGGATATTACCTTCAACTTGACGGATAGCAACTTCTTGTTCACCCCAACAACGGTCTACTTGGACAGCAACAGTTTGATTGTTACCTTTGACTATTAATACACTACTAGCGTTAATGGCTGCGGGAGTTTCCAGTTCTGGACTGTCGTAACGCGGACAATTGAAATCCAAATATTGTCCTAGGCGAATCAAGGGTATCATTGTACCTTGCCAATTGAGGACTTCGCTACCGCCCATTGAGATGATGCGATCGCTTTGGAGTAAAAATATTTCCGAAACCACATCTGTGGGAAAGGCCAGTAATATTTTACTGGTTTCAACTAACAGCACTCGCGCCACAGACAGGGTAAACGGTACTGATAAGGTGAAGGTGGTTCCCTTTCCTGGCTCAGTATCAACTGTGATATCACCGCGCACCAGTTTGAGGTTGTTGCGAACCACATCCATTCCCACACCACGACCAGATAAGGCGGTGACTTTTTCGGAAGTACTAAACCCTGGTTCAAAAATGAGTGAAAGTAGTTCATCATCACTCGCACTTTCTAATAAAGAACTATCTAACCCCATTGCTAAGGCGCGAGCGCGAATTTTTTCTAAAGAAATCCCTCGTCCATCATCCCGCATAGTAATAATTGTGCGATTGCTGCGGTGAGTGGCTTGAATTTCGATTAATCCTTGTTCTGGTTTACCTAAGCTGTGGCGAGTGGCTGATTCTTCAATGCCATGATCAAAAGCATTCCTTAATAAGTGCATTAAAGGGTCATTTAATGCTTCTAAAATACTGCGTTCAATTAAAGTATTACCGCCTTCAATTTTTAACTGGACATTTTTGCCATACTCCACATTTAAATCGCGGATAGCTCTAGGAAAACGCTCAACCAATTCGGAAATTGGCCGCATCCGCACTTGATTGAGCTTGGTTTGCAATTGTTTGGAGGTTTTGTTTAATTTGCGAGCAATTTGATCAGCATCATCTACACTTAATTGAATGTCTGTGGAAACTTCTTGCACTTGGACAATAGTTTCGATGACATCTTGCGATCGCAAATTAATTTCTTCTAGGGAGTGCTGGGTGCTGGCAAGATTTTGAGTTGGAGAATAAATACTTTCGTTTTCTGAGCTTTCGACCAATGTGATGGCGTGGTGCTGACGCGCATTAGCTGATAGCACTCTGTTATATGCCATACGTAGTTCTTGATTTTCCCGATCAAGAGTTTGCACTCTCTGGTTGAGATTCCGCGAGAGTTTACGTAATTTTTCTAGTTGGGAATGTAGACCGTTTCTTTGAACTATGAGTTCACTAAACAAATCATTAATTTGTTCTAGTTGTTTACTGGGAACTCGGACTGAGTTTTCGGAATGTTCGCGGTCTTTGCCATGACTAATTACTTCAGTTTTGTGTTCGGCAATAATGGTGTTAATTTCCGGCAGACTAATACTTTGATTAATCTCTGCATCTAAGGGAACAAAATTACTAACAGTTATTTCTTCTGCTTGCCCAATCAATGGCGTTTCTGTTAGTTCTACTTCTTGGTGAACACCGTTATCTGTAGCCAGAAATTGGGCGATAGCATCTGCGGTTGACAGTTGCTCAAATTGATTATAATTTGTTGAAGTGGTTGGTGCTTCACTTAACTCAATTGCTCTAGGTAAACTATCGAGTTGATTTGTTAAGACTAAAGCTTGCGATCGCCGCCATGTTTGCAATGCTATCTGGGCAATTTCGGGAATGCGTTCTGGTGCAGCACATTCCACACAGCGTTTGATGAAATCACACAGTTGAGTAAACGCTGTTAATTGCAGCATTTCTCCCAAACCGCCTAACTCAGCAGCCATAATTGCCACTTCTTCTTGCAAACATGGTTGTTGACTATCAGCCAACACAGATTCTAGCCGTTGTAAACAACCTTCAACTTCAGTTTCAAATAATAAAGGAATAATATTTTGTCCATCTTCTGGTGACAACATAGTTGTTGCATCTTCAGGAGTTGGATCACCCAAACGTTGATGAAGTTCATCAAAGACTGGAAAACAAAAACTCGTTAACCATTGTTCTTCGATGACACTTTCTGTGGAGAGTAATTCGACAATCTGACGCATCCAATCAATTGCCGACAGCAATAAACTTTGCAATTGTTGGTCAATTTCTAAAGAGCTTTTTCTGGTTTTTAAGACTTTAAAAGCATCCTCTAAACGGTGTGCTAAATCACTTAGCACCCGAAATCCCATCATTGCTGCACCACCTTTAATTGAGTGGGCAGCGCGGAGTGCGCCGTTAATTTTTTCTAAATCTATACGATGGCTCGTGTCGATTTCCAACAATACTGCTTCTAAAGTATTGAGGTAATCTGTCGCTTCTTCCAGAAACTGCATCTGGATTTCTAATTCTTTATCTTGTGACATTGTTTTTAATAATTAGTCATTGGTCAATGGTCAATGGTCAATAGCCCAACTTTTGACTATTGACTTTTGACTTTGGACAATTTTTAGTTAACTTTAAAAGTCTCAACAGTCTCTTGCAACTTATGAGAAATCTCTACAGTTTGTTTAAGAGATTGGCAAACTACGCTGGAAGAATCTCTAGTGCGTTGAGAGATAGCAGCGATTTCTTTCATTAATAAGCTGACAGTTTGCGATGTTTGCACTTGAGATGCGGTTGCAGAAGAAATAGACTGTACTAAAGAATCAATTTGCCGAGAAACATCGAAAATTTGACCGAGATTTTGCTTGGCTTCTTCTACTACCCGCGCACCTTCGCCAACTTGGGTAGTACCAATTTCCATCGCTTGGACAACTGCGCTGGTTTCCCGTTGGATGTTCTCGACAATTTGTTCAATTTCTTGGGTGGCTGCGGCACTACGAACTGCTAACTCACCTACTTCTTCGGCTACCACAGCAAAACCTTGGCCTTCTTCACCAGCACGGGCGGCTTCTATACCTGCGTTGATGGCGAGTAAGTTGGTTTGCATGGCAATTTGATTAATTAAGGACACCACGCGGGAAATTTGTTGAGAAGATTCTCCCAACCGTTTAACTTTCTGGGCTGTTTCGCCAACGCTTTCCCGTAGAGAGAGGATGTTCTGCACTGTTAAATACATTGCTTCTTCACTCTTGGAAGCATTTTGGGCGGCGTTGTTAGCTACAGTGGCGGCTTGTTCGGCACTATTGGCAACTGCTTGCATGGAATGTGTCATCTTATCAACAGCATCTAGAGCGCGGTTAATTTCCTCAGCTTGCACTAGTGCTTCGTCTGCAAGTTGGCTGATAGCGCTTTCGTTAGAACCAATAGCAGTGTTTACCTGAGTGGCTGCTTGTTTAACTTGGGTGACGATATCCCGCAAATTTTCGACAATAGAGTTGAAAAAGTCAGCAACAGTGCCTATTTCGCCGTCTGTCACATCAGCGCGTACGGTTAAATCACCTCTAGCTGCACCTTCGATATCATTTAGTAGTTCTAAGAGTTGCAGTTGTAAGGCTTCTTGTGTTGGGCGTTCGGCTGGGGAAGTTGGTTCAGTAACAGTCTTAGTTTGGGCAATTTCGGCGGCTTGTTCTTTGACGAATACTTGCAATTGAGCAGCCATATTATCAATATTGGCACTCAATACACCTAACTCGTCTTCTCTTTCTGATGCGAGACGGGTGTTGAGTTCACCTTGTCCGAGTTTGGCGACGGCTGCGGTGGCATTGATAATCGGCAATGTGGTACGCTTGGCTAACCAAGCTGCGATCGCAGCAACAATGAGTCCAATTAATCCTGTACCGATGGTAACTATCCACAACAATTGTCGTTGAGTGCCATATAAAATTGCCGCATCAGTAGTCAACAATACTTGCCAATTTAAATTTGATAACCCGGCAATTTTTGGTGCGGGTACGTAACTAATTAATTGTCGTCTATGATGACTTTGGGGAACAGTTGTCAGGGTAGAGATGTTGCTTGTTGCGAGAATTTTGGCTAAACCAGGATACTCGGCTTTTGCTTCTTTGCCTAATAATTCTGGGCGTGAACTTAAGAAAACTTTGCCAGAATTATCTAGCAAAACGTATTGATAGCCGTTAACAGCATAGTTTTTGATTGTTTCTTCTAAAGCTTTAGTCGGTAGGCTGGTTCTGACAACTGCTAAAGTTTTGCCTGTGACTGTATCTTTGATAGGTGCAGCTAGATAAATATCAGCAGATTTTTCTGGTTGACTAATTACCGCAGCATCTTTTTGCAGAGTTTCTTGAAAATACTTATTATCTTTTTGGTTATCTAGGGCTTCACCAGAAGACTGCACAATCACATTACCATCTGTGCCAAAGACAGCAATACTATTATAAGTTTGATAGGCTGCGAGAACTTTATCTAGTAATGCTTGTTTTTCTTGAGTATTAGTATTTCTGGTGAAATTACCATTCACAAATACAGGCAAGTTAGCCAGTATTTGAATATCTCCATATCTTGCAGACATAAAGCGGTTAACTTTATCTGTTAAACCAACAGCTTCAGCCGTTTGAGATTGGGTAATTTGCTGAGTCAATGATTTACTCGCAAAAGTATAGGCGATCGCACCCATGACTAAAGCTGGTATAGTACTGATGGCGATCGCTATAATTGTGGCTTTAGTTTCTAAACTCAGCCGTTTTAAATTTCCACCAAGATTATGCTGCATATCTCCATCAGATTTAGCAGCATTACTATTAGTCGTTAATGGAATTTTACTCTCAGAAAGTTTGGTAGATGTAATCAAAGAAGCACGATTTTTACCATTACCACTCTTAGCCGTGTCAGTTTTATTAAACATCCTGAAATTCTCCTGCATAGGTACATCAAAAATATCTCAAGTTATCTGAAGTCCAGACAACTTAATCACTGCGGAGAATAGAAGATTGCACAATTGCTTGTGCATCTAATACCAGCAATATTTCTTCTTGTTGCACAACGCATCCACGCAAATAAGGAACTAAACTAGATGCTACTTGTCCAATGGGAGAATGAATATCATCAAGCATAACTTTAGTTGTCCCTTTAATTTCTTGAACAACTAAACCTAAAAGCAGTGATTCTACCTTAATTACGATGACATTATATTGTTGCCTTCGCGTATCTATAGCTTCTAAATTGAGCATTCGCGGTAAATCAATAGCCCAAATTATCCGACTCCGCCAATTCATTAATCCTAAGATACATCCAGCCATATTCGGCATCGGAGTAATAGCTTCTACAGGCAAAATCACAGCTTCTTGAGTGTGATTCATTGCCAACATAGCGGCAGTTTGTTGATTTAGCTGAAACTTCAGATAACCATCTTTGAGATGATTTTGCTGAGGTTTTTCAGCAAGTATAGCGTTAGAATTGTTCATTGATTTAAATCACCACTGATTTAATAGCTCTTAATAATTGTTCTCGTGTGTATGGCTTAGTAATATAGGCATCAGCACCTTGTTTCATCGCCCATAATCTATCAATTTCTAGATTTTTTGAACTACAAATAACTATGGGTAATTTTTGAGTTGCCGGATTTTTTTTCAGTGAACGGCATAACTCAAAACCACTCATTCCTGGCATAACAACATCAGTCACAATTGCATCAGGATTTTGCAAAATAGCTTGTTCTAAAGCTTCTTTTGCACCACTAGCCTTGATGACGTTGTAACCACTTTCTTTGAGATAATGGCTCATAAGTTCTAATTCGCTGGGCGAATCTTCAACAATTAAAATTGTGCCAACCAAAGTCAGATTCACTCCTAATTCTCCTTTTGTGGGAAAGACAGTATTATTTAATATGCTTAAACACAATTTTTAGTAATTCTGATTGAGTAAAAGGCTTGGTCAAATAGCCAGATGATCTGACCATTTTGGCTTTAGCTCTATCAATAAATCCTGTCCTACCAGTCACCATAATAATAGGTGTATATTTAAAAGCTGAGTGCCTTCGTAATAATGAACAAAGTTCATAACCATCTAGGTTTGGCATTTCTACATCTAGCAAAATTAAGTCAGGCTTACTGCGGAGAATCTGCATTAACGCCTTAACTGGATCATTAATTGTCACTACCGAAAAAGTGTTTTCATCTAAAAATAGTTTGATGGAATTTAACACAGTTTGACTATCATCAATGCAAGCAACTGTATATAAACTATTTTTTTCTAATTGCTTGGCATATTTCTGATTATTATTTTCACCAGAGTTATTTTTATTTAATGTCTTGCCATTAGATAATGAATTAATGGACGGTAAGACTGGAGAACCCTTCGCAACATTAACTGGTGATTGGATATGATAACGATTTCGTAATTGTCTTTGACAATATTCCACTAGTAAACGCAAGTCTAACTGGCAGAATTTTGGTAGTTCGTTCCATGAAGTGTCAGGATAAAATTCGTAGGTTCCTTCTTTTAAAATTAAAAATGACTCCAGCACCTCTTTAGCTAATTCGTCTACTAAAGTAGCTGCTTGCATAGAACTGATGTAACGCTGCTCTACTAACCAACAAATAGCTTGGTAGTCTGGATATGGTATGGACAGATTTTCACTGGCTGGTTCAAACATCAGTCGCATCTGGACACGAGTCGCGCTATTGAGTGTGGGGATATTGAGACTCAAACGCCGTAACTGATTATCCAGTCGCTCAAACACCTTATCAGATGAAGAAGCATAAGTAAGTTTACCTTCTTCGAGATGGATTGACCATGAGGTTGATCCAGTAAATACACGTAAGCATCCCGTAGCACGCCGACTAGTTAGTTGTGCTAATAAAGATAGTGGATGTAGTTTTTGGATTAACCGATGACTACTCATAGGAATTAGATTTTGCATTTACTTCAGCTAAGTTCAAGACGTGTCATATCAACTCGTACGTGTTTTAGTTACCATGCTCAAAAAAACTTAGTTTTTTGCGTAAAATATACTACAAATACTTAGGGTAAATTTTGGGGCATTAGTAACTTGATGCTATTGATTTTTGATGTTTACACCTTTTTTATATAGGTAATTAAAAGTTAAATTAATTACCGTCGTTAAAATTGATCAGCATAAGGAGACGTAACTTCACAAACAGTAAAAATTAAAACAATCTCCTTGTCTTTAATCAACTTTTAGCTAAACGAATCTCAAAGAATACTGCTAAATTAGCAAAATTTAACTAGATTTTTCTCAGTAGTTACACTTAAAAAACCTCAGCTTTGCTTAAACCAGATATAATGTAATGTTTAGTTAAGTAAGATTACCGGAAATTCACATAAATTCGTTAGATGCCATTCCTTCTAGCCTCTATTAGTGCAATTGTCCATATAGTTCCCACGGAAAGCACAAATATGAGTCTTCTTAATGAAACTTCAACAGTTTCTTGACCGGACTATTTTACTAACAGGTACAATGATGCGGCGAAATGTAAGTATTTCAAGAGTTTTTCGTAAATTTTGCCAGTATTACTTATATAAAATTTTTGGGTGATTTTTTTAAGTGTATTAATTATAGATAGATTGAGGCTGGAGGCGATCGCTAGTTTAACCTGTGTATTGATAATCTTAAGTACATTCAACACTCTTTTGCATAGTTGTGGAAATATACTTGCATTAAGTTGACCCACAAATACGATAAGAATTAGTAATAATGCAATACTCCAAAAGTGTACAAAAAAAGGCTCGGTTTACCCAAGCCTTTATGTATACCAAGCATTTACTACACCAAGCTTAATTTATCCGAAGTCATCCTTTAGCTCATCTCTCTAAAGGATGTATACAAATGATTTAATAACTGATATGAACAGAGCTACAAATAATATTTTTAATTTTGAGATAATCTATAAATAACAATATATAGCACTCCTAAATCATTGATGAATTTTTTTATTCTCTTTACTATCCTTCTTTGCCTACTTTGCCAGTTACCTTGCGGGAGGTTCGTTAAAAAGAAGATTCTTCACAACTTAGATAAGATAGTTATATAAGACTCATATTTGATTTCTGAAAAAAACTTACTACACTTTTATTCCTTATTGTCTGTTACCTGTTCTTTATTCCCTTCCTACGCAAATCATTTTAGGAAGCACAGCAGATTCCTATATGTCCAAAATTATCAAGGTAAAATTTATATAATTTTTAGTTACAAAAAAGGTTTGGCTTATGACCAAACCTTAAGAATTGCTGTGCTTAACAACGTACTAAATTAATTTATTACTTTCTACTCAGATACTTCATCTATCTTTAGGCTGTAGCCAAATACTATGCAATTGATATAACCACAAAAAAGTAAGGATAGAGAGAGTTTGGCGCAGCTAAAAAACCTATTAGAAGCAATTTATATTATTAATTTTAGATATCAAAACTATGCACCAATAGAGCTAATTTTAGTTGATTAAAATTTTGTAACTAGTTTTATTGTCTAAAAAATATGAAAAAGGCTTGGACAATAGCCAAGCCTATAAATACCAGGTGTTTACCATATCTAGATAATTTATCCCCTCACTAGACATAGGTCATCTTCCTTTTAGTTGTGTACAAAAAATCTAAACTATGATATGTATTACTCTTCATTAAAGATACAAATTAAACTGATAAAGATGAAGTCTTTTTAATAAAGATATAATTAATTGATTCTACCTCTAGTAGGAGACCATACTAAACTAGTGTATAAAAATATTTTAAATATAAAACAATATATCCGACATCGTTAATCAGTCCTTTCAGCTTTTATAAATCAAATATTATTGCTACATATTTAATTTTTTAGATTAATGAAAAAAACCCTGGCTTTACTTCCAGGGTGGATACACGTTTTTCAGGCATTATGAAACCGAATATTAACCTTGAAAATAATTCATTTCACCTATCTGGCGAGGGATAGAAAAACTTTAGATGACAATCTAGTGTATTAGATTTAGCTATAGATGATAAAATATATCTTGCGATCGCGAGTTTACTAGAGCCGTTAGTTTTTTACAAAACCATAAGTTATAAAAAAGGTTTAGCACTCAGCTAAACCTCTGTAGAAAGCAGTTATTTGACACACCAGAATAAATTTAGGCTGAGTTCAATATTGGGGCATCTTCCTATAGTATGTACCCAAAAATTTGCTAGTGTGATAAGGCTTTTATCAATTATTCTGGCTGCACAATTTTGCTGATTTCTTCAACCCAATGCTGACGGTCAGAATGCTCTAAGCTTAAAATTTCTGCTAAACTCCAATGGAAATTAAACGCAATACAGGCTACCTCCTCATGTAGTAAATCTGAGGGGTAGCCTATGATTCCCCCGATAAAGCTAACTCCACTTGAAAATTAGTCTGACATTGGGGACACTGGACTGGAATTTCTGCATCACCTTGCTGATTAATTCGATTATAAAACTCTCGCAAATAAGCCAAATCTCGTGAAAAAAGATTTTCTAGTAAATCAGGAGTTATTGTTGTTAAATCGCCCAAACAAGTGATTACTTGTGATAACATGGCGATCGCAGCATAAGCTGTATTTTCCTGAGCAGCCCGATTTTTCTGCACAATTATTTCATCCTTGGCTGTCGCTAAACGCATCACACCTTGGCGATGCAAATTTCCGTCAGCATCTAATAAACCTCTAGGAAGGGTAAAGTTAAATTCTGTCTGTATATTACTCATTTGTTATTTTCCTCTACACCCTTACTCCCCACTCTCTACTTCTTCTAACTCATTAATTTGGCGATAAAAGTTTTGTAAATAGCTTAAATCACAAGCAAAAAAATTTTCTACAACTGCGGGTGTTACCTCATCTAATGCACCTAAATGAGTAATCACGCGAGATAAAATTATCACCGTCGCATAAGCTGGATTTGATTTTACACGAGGATCACGTAATGGCACAATTTCGTCCATCGCCCTTGATAAACGCATCACACCTTTACGGTGTAAATTACCGTCTGCATCTAGATACCCTTTCGGTAAAGTAAATTCAAAATCAGTTTGCAACATCCTATGCTACTTTTACTCGTTTTAATTCTTCTACAACTACTTCTATTTCTTCAATTTCATGTTCACTACCAGCTGCATTCACATCATTAATTTTATAACTAGCAGGCCAGGCATTTTTAAATTCTAATCTAAATTTTTCTTCAGCAGCTTGATTATAAATTACTAAAGAACCATCACGTCTTTCATCACCCCATTTACTTTCTTGCACAGCAGCTAACCAATTCCACATGGTCATAGAAATAGTTAAACCACGGCGTAAAACTATATTGGAATAAGATATATTTCCCGGAATCTTAGTGCGGACAATTCTACCACTAGTATTGCCATTTTTGCCCCAGGTTTGCGGCGTAACTTCGGCAACTTCTATGACTTGCTGATTAATTTTAAAACCTTGGCATTCCATAAAATAGCCATCTACTGGTTCTTGGCTACCAGTAAGTTTTAATTCCAAATAAAAACGGCTATTTGTGAGAATTTCAGGAAAGTCTGTCACAGTGTTAACCTCATAACAATTACGCTCTGAAAAAAGTATGAAGAGTAAAAGTTGTTAACCTTACAGTCATGATGAAATCTTAGTTAATGCAGAAGTTTCTATCTAGTAAGGTAAACTTTCAGACTTCATACTTCAGACTTCATAATTTAGACTTCTACTTACTTTTTACGTTCAAAATAGGTGAAGCCTACGGTTACTGTTTCTGTAAGTAAATCACCAGAACCTGCTGAAAAATCACTGGTTGCGTAACTAGTAGGAAAAACATCTGTGAACTCGTACTGAACTTTTTCTTGTTCACCATCGTAGATAGAAATTTTCCCTAATTTGCGATTTTTACGTCCCTCAGCTTTACCACCAGAAAGAGCTTCAGCATGGCATTTGTTATACCAATCTAGCAATTGTTTAGATTCGGCAGTTGCTACACATTCAATAGTAATTTCAGAACATTCTACACCACCAATTGTGGCTTGTGTTTGAGTTTTGCCATCTTTGGTTACACCAATGGGTGAATCTCCACCAGCAACTGTCATTTTCATTTGCATCCCACTAATTTTTTGAATCAAAATCTCAGTGAGTCCATCGGCTTCCCAATAAAACTTGGCGTTAGAAATAAACTCTGGCATAAATTAAATCTCCAAAAAACGGTTTCAGTATGTTTTGTATGAATCAGACAAATTTTAGAGTTAAACTCATGTCTTTCTGTTCATATTTTCGCAGGTTAATGTATAAGTCTCTTCGATATAATCACTACCATTTACATCTAAATCACCAATTTTATATTGAGAAGGCCAAGCTTCTTTTAGCTCCCAACGCATTACCTCTTTACCATCAGTATCGTAGGCAGTAATAGAACCTGTTTTTTTACTTTCTGCCCATTTTCCTTCACCTTTTTCAGTTTTTGGCATACACTTTTTAAACCACTCATACATTTTCTTACTGGTGCTATCACTATCACCACTCATGAGGGTTGTTACTTCAATTGTAAATAATCCTTCAAAACCAGCAGAGTTAATTTGTCGAATAGTAGTTCCACCTTTAGTAGACATTAACGGTTTATCTTGGCCTTTGACTTTTGCTTCAAATTTAACCCCACCAACTTTACTAAAAGCCATATCAGTCATGCCATCAATTTCAAAATAAAAATTACTGGCGGCAATTGGTTTTAATTCAGGCATATTTTTAGCTCCTTGATTTTGGTAAATTTATATACTTACAAGGTATAGCTAGTACCCTGTAAGTATGTTGAATTTAATTTAAATTTCTGGATATTAGTTATTTCGGAAACTTTAAATCCAAAATCTAAAATCCAAAATCCAAAATTGTTTATTGGTTAGGCGACCATTGACTAAAGCGGAAGATGACAAATTCCGCTGGACGTACAGGACAGACACCAACTTCGATATACAACCGACCCAACATCATAGTTTCGTGGGTATTAATGCTGGAGTCACATTTGACATAAAAGGCTTCCGCCGCCGAAGCACCAAACAAAGCACCTTCGCGCCACAGTCTTTCTAAGAAATTACTCACGGTGCGAGTGACACGCGCCCATAAATCTTGGTCGTTGGGTTCAAATACAACCCACTGCGTACCGAGTTCTACTGATTTCTCGATATAGCTCATCAAGCGGCGAACGCTGATATAACGCCATTGCACGTTATCTGGTTCTACCAAAGTGCGAGCGCCCCAAATGCGGATACCACGGTTGGGGAAGGTACGAATACAGTTAATACCCAAGGGGTTAAGTAGTTCTTGTTCCCGTAGGTTGGTTTCGTAAGCTAAACCAATGACACCTCTGGGTGTATCGTTGGCTGGTGCTTTGTACACACCACGGGTTTCATCGGTACGACACCAAACGCCCAACATGTGACCAGCGGGAGGAATGAGAATTGGTCTACCGCCGTTGCGAGGGTTGGGGACTTTAATCCAAGGATAGTAGAGGGCGGCAAATTGCGATCGCCGATTAAATGCACTCAACCACTGAGCAATATGCTGAGGCTTCACCTGGGTGGGCGGTACAGGCGCACCACCACCTTTACACGGAGGCGGATCTAACACTACCATCCGGTTGGGGGCAGTATTTTCACACATACTGACCATTGCTTCCATGATGCCGTGGACTTGATCTAAATCCAAGATGCCGTTTTGATAAGCCCGCATCAAATCAGGGAAAGTAATCATGGTAACTTCGTCAATTTCAAAGATACCTTGCATCCCGGTGCGATCGTCACGGACACCTTGCACATCTCTGGGGAAACGGTCAGGAGTGGAAACTACTGGCGGTGGACTGACTTCGTAAGTACCATTTGCAGGACGACGAGATAGAGGTTGTCCTGGTGTTTCTAAGTCAGCGACAGTCACAAACTGTGACTCTTGCAAAGCTGTCACCGCATAAGCACCTAGCTGTGCTTCGACTTGAGGGTTCATCGAAAGATTGTCGTATTCTTCCAGAATTTCCCCATTGCGGCTAATAATAACTTTGAAAAATTCACCAGTATTGGCTGGTGGTTCAGCTTCTGGGCTTTCTGGTGGACGCGGTTGACTTTCAGTAACAGAAACATTAATTCTGCCTTCTGCACCACCATCATCGTCACCTTCAGCAGGCTTCAGAGCAAAGCTTAAAGATGGACGGTTCCCTGTAGTACGCAGTTTTAAAGCAGTTTCTTCTGGTGGTGGTGGCTGAGAACCAGGGAGTTTTGTCCCGATACTAGCTACCCAACAACGTCCACCACCGTTGAGAAACCAACCATTCACCGCAAAGGGTAAATAAGCATCAAAATCGGTGAAACCGTCCGAACCTTGTTTCGCATAGTATTCTAAATACTCGTTCCACGATGTCACCAACATCGGTTTAAATAGTTCCGCATCACCGCGGACATCTTCTGTAAAACCGATAAAACCAGCGATATTTGTACTCACCCCTTCTATTGGGCGACTACCTCGGTCTACTTCTTCAACGTAGACACCAGGTGCAAAATAATCTAATCTTGGCATAACACTTGGTTTTCCTATTTTTTGAGTCTGAAGTATAAAGTATGAAATTTCAGACTTCAGCCTTCATACTTCAGACTTTTTGTGTTGGTTTTGAACAATCTACCGACCTTGATTCAGTGACAGAGTAACTGTCCAAGTTCAGGGGAATTGTTAATGTCACATACAAAGCTGGACGTAATGGTACTCCTAGGGCATTCCACAAAGCCGCAGCGTCCAAAGGATGAATAGCAGAAACGGTCATTGCTAATTCGCCATGACCGCGCAGTGCTGGAGCTAGTACTTCCTCTCGTAATGAGTGATGATGCAACAGTAGTATTAATGCCTCAGATAAGAGACGCTGTTCACCCAAACTGGTAAAATCCCAGGCACTCACCAAAAATGAGATATCAAACCACCTCGGTGTTAATAAGACTAATTTCCTCTTGTCTGCTGGTTGCTGACAATTGGACTGTTGTTTTTCAACACTTTCTTGAATGTTGTAACAGTATAAATTCAGCCTAGGGTTGATATTCTGTTCCACACCAGGATGGTTGAAATCAATTTGTTCTGTACTGAGCAGGGAAATCCCGCCAGCTAAAATTTTTGCTAAAGTCTGGGTAGCAGCTGGGATCATAAGACACAACAGCAGGGTGACGGAAATGCTCCCTTAATCAGTCTGGCGGGTGTATTTTTACCGCCAGCATGAATCTATGGAGGTTGAAGCGTCCTTACCAGAGTTCCTAATGCAGGCAGCAGAAAGTGACTACTTTGCTACCTAACTTACGGAAGGCAGAGGGCTGACAGCACAAAATAAACCTTTGATTTAGGCTTTTTTGCTAGTTGATTTGCCACTATTGGGCTAACTCTTTCTAGCTTAGGGATCTAGTTGGCTGGCGGTTATTAGACTTTGGTCGATATTGTAAAATTATTGTTTTAAATTCCCCAAATTCCCAAGGGGTAGAGTAAGCTAATCTCGTCCGTATTTATACAGTTAGAAGCATAATTTCTCCAAGTACAAAATATTTGAAATTGAGTAGCATTCATCATGCTTCTTAGCTATTAGAGTGTTTCGGAGTGTAAAACAGGATGAGGGTGGCTACACAAAAATTAACCTCTCAATTTCCGCTACCTTTGTTGGGAAACAATTCAGAGAGTAAGCTGCCAGAGTCAGATTTTAACCAAATTTGTCAGTTAATTATTCAACAATTAACTGCCCTATTGCCGACTGTGGCTATCTGGACTGTTTATCACGATTTGACAAAGGGAAAACGTCATTTAGTGGCTGAATATCTCTCAGAAAATTTATGTTCTGTGCAAGTTACACCAGCTTGTTTGCCAAGCTACTTTGTTTCTGGACAGTCCAACTTAGATTTTACATCTTTGCAAGCAGAAACTTGGTGGCGAGAAGATTTTCCCGTTCTCAAAATTATGGAATTAGCCGCATCGGATTTTTATCATAGCTATGTTTGTCGAATTAGCAAACAGAGTGTGACAACAGCCGAATATTTATTGATCTGTACTAGTAAACTGCTATCAGATGAACAGCAAAATTTACTGTTGAATAATGCTCAAATATTGAGTAATTATTTGGCTATGTATAGAGAGCGATCGCACCAACAACAAGAAATTGCGGCTTTATCTCAAGCTCTCGGACAAGCAGAACATCAATTGCGGAATCCTTTAGCATTGATTAATCTCTATGCAGAAAATCTCCGCTTGGCATTACCACAAGGTGATTTACAAGAACAAGCCAGCTTAATTCGGCAAACTGTAGATGAACTCAGCGCTAAATTAACCGATTTACTTTACCGTGGTCAACAGGCAAATCTAAATTTTAAAAAACACAATTTGCAAACAATTATTGGTGAATGTATTAAAACTTTACAACATTTGCTAAAAGAAAAAGAATTAAAGATTAATTATCCTGAAAAACCTGTGTATGTGACAGTAGATAACTGGCAGATGAAACAGGTGTTTGATAATTTATTATCTAATGCAATTCATTTTAGTCCTCGTGGTGGGACAATAACTTGCAATTGGTACGCCTACAGTAATGAAGTGCTAATTGAGATTTGCGATCGCGGTTCCGGAATTGTACCAGAGGAATTGAAGCAAATATTTAAGCCTTATTATTCTCGCCGTTTAGGTGGTACAGGTTTAGGATTAGCGATTGCCCAAAAAATTATCCTGGCACATCAAGGTAATTTATGGGCAGAAAATCTCCCTGAAGGGGGCGCACAATTTTCCTTTACATTACCTTTTAAACATCGAAAATAAATAATTTTGAATGCAGAAATTCAGATAATATTCAATTCTGAATTCTCACGTTTAAATCATCATGGCTGACTCCTAAAACTCAAATCCTGAATTCAGAATTTTACTGACTTCTGAATTCTCTTGTATATACCAGGCACACTACCATGAATACTAAAAAAGAGGTCATCTCTGTTTTGCTTGTCGATGATGAACCACATTTTCGTAAAGGTATACGCACCTTATTAAACTTTTATACAACTAGTAGTAGTTTGGGATTAAATGTGATTGGAGAAGCCGCATCTGTTGAGCAAGCGGTAAAATTAACGGCGGAACAACATCCCACTTTAATATTACTAGATTTAGAATTACCCCCAGACGATGGCATTATGGCGCTGCAACGTTTAGGGGAATTATCTTATAACGGCAAAGTATTAATTTTGTCGGCTCATCAACAAGATGAATGGATATTTCGCGCTATGCAAGCAGGTGCTTGTGGTTATGTATTTAAAGACCAATTAGCAACTCAATTGTGTGAAGCGATTACGACTGTGATTAATAATCAAGTTTATTTACCACCGGATGTAGCAACGGCATTTTTTAGATTGTTTCACTACTATACAGGACACTCATTAAACTCTAGTCATAGTTCTATTCATTTGACTGAAAGAGAACAAGAAGTTTTAAATTGGTTAGTTCAAGGCGCTTCTAACGAACAAATTGCGGGGAATCTATATATTACAGTCGCCACAGTTAAAGCGCACTTAACAGCAATTTTTGACAAATTAAGTGTCACCAGTCGTACTCAAGCAATTGTCAAAGCTTTAAAACTTGGTTTAGTTTGTCCATAAAATAGTCAAGAGTCCAAAGTCAAAGGTCAAAACATATTGACCAATAACTATTAACTATTGACCCTTCGGGTGACGCTCCTGCGTCGCTAACGCTGCGCTAACACCAGTTGCTTCTCCTAATCGGAGACGCTGCGCGAACAAGTCGGGAAACCCGACGACAGTCGCTTCAAGTCGGCAAAGCCGCCCACAGCGCTGTCTCCCCAACGCACTGGCTCACCATTGACCATTGACCAATAACAAATGAGTAACTATTTAGCCATCGCCACTATCACCGCAACTTTGCAAAGAACATTGCAAGCCAACGTCCAAGTAGACGTGGATGGTGCGCGGGTGACAACCGTGAGACCAGATCGCCTGAATAATGCTACACCAGAAGCGGGAGTGAACATCTATCTTTACGATGTTTTGCTTAATAGTGCTTGGCGCAGTGCTGATTTAAGACAACGCCATTCCGAAGAGAAATATATTAAGCGATCGCAAACAGGTTTAGATTTGTACTACTTGATCACCTGTTATGGTAACGATGTGGAATTAGAACCGCAGCGCCTCATGGGTAGCATTGTCCGTACCCTCAATAGCAAATCGATTCTCACCCAAGAAATGATTCAAGAAACAGTAGCCGATTCCACTTTCACATTTTTGGCGGATTCTAACCTGGCTGAACAAGTGGAAACGATTACAATTTCTCCCGTTGATATGAATATCGAAGAAATTTCCAAAATATGGACGGTATTTTTTCAAACACCATACTCATTGTCATTGGGTTATAAAGCCAGTGTCATTTTAATCGATAGCGGCGAAATTCCCAAAAAACCCTTACCTGTCCGCAATATTCAGCGTCATGTTACACCATATCAACCTGCGATCGCTCACATCAAGGTAGCCGAAGAATTAGCCAAACTCTGGAAAACCCAAAGCACCGCAAATCCATTAATTCTCGCCAGCAGTACTTTATTAATTCAAGGTAACAATTTAAATGCAGAGATAACTCAAATCCGTATTGGTAACGTGACAGTAACACCTCAAACTGTTACCGAAAAGCAAATTACTTTAGATCTTTCCCGCATACCTACAGAATCATTACGGGCTGGTGTTCAGAGTTTACAAGTAATTCATCCCCAACAGCGAGTTAACTCCAATATTGTGCCGATATTACTGCGCCCCACCATTCAAGAAGTTACTGTATCTAATTTACATGGCAGAGGTAACGATCTGCGATCGGCTGATGTCAATGTTACAGTTAACTTCACCATAGATAAAACACAACAAGTCACTTTAGTATTAACAGAACTTTCTTTCACCCAATTTAGCGGATATTCCTACGAACAAACCAAGCATCGCCGCAACAATAGCAATTCTATTACCTTTGTGATTACTGATTGTTTACCTGGAAACTATTTAGTTCGCCTAGTTGTTGATGGTGCAGAAAGTTTACTCTCTGTTGATACAGATCCTCATAGTCCCACTTATGAAAGTTATATCGGGCCTGTAGTAGCGATCGCTTGACTCTTGCAGTATCCTCTGAAAAAACTCTGCGTTTCTCCATGTTAAAAAATACATTGAGATACTCAACTCATCAAAAATTATGGCAAATAAATTATTAACTCAGAACTATGAATGGCAAACAGCTAACTATAATTACTTAATCAATGCACTAGATATCGTTCGCCAGGCTTTACTAGCTGAAGAACCTAAAGAAAACCACAATCATCATTTTTGTCACCTCTCCCCGCCAGCCCTTGACACTCTTTGCCAAATTTTTGGTTTATCAGAATTTGAGCGTCACGTTTTGTTACTCTGCGTTGGGATGGAATTAGATGCTAACTGGGGTTTTTTATGTGCCAATGCTCAAGGTAGTTTAGGAAAACCCTATCCAACCTTTATGTTAGCCAAAGCCAGCTTACTGCAACCTCATTGGAATGCTTTTATACCAACTGCACCGTTACGAAAATGGCAGTTAATCCAACTTGAAGAAGGTTCTACGCTGAATCTGAGTCATTTGCGAGTTGATGAACGGATTTTTCATTATTTGCTGGGCTTGGATCACTTGGATGAAAGATTACAGAGTATTGTGCAACCTGTGGTAATTCCAGATAGCGAAATTGTCCCCTCTCATCAGCAGTTAGCCGAACAATTAGCCACAACGTGGAGCGAAACAGAAACAGTATTGCCAATTATTCAGTTATGTGGAGATGAAATAGCCAGCAAAAAAGCGATCGCCGCTAAAGCTTGCAAGTTACTCAACCTTAATTTACACCTGATGTCGGCTGGGGCAATTACTAATTTGCGTCAGAACGAGATGAACGACTTGTTGCGCCTGTGGGAAAGAGAATCGATGCTCACCAATAGCGTTTTGCTATTAGATTGTGATGAAGTAGATTATACAGAGCCAGCTAAAGAAAATGCGATCGCACGTTTGATCGCCAGTATTACTAGTCCCTTAATTATTACTAGTTTGGAAAGAAAGCGATCGCTCCAACGTCCCCTTATTGCGATCGAAGTTCACAAACCCAACACCACAGAACAACGGATAATCTGGCAAAATGCTTTAGGCGAAGCAGCCACCACCCTCAACGGCCATGTAGATAAACTAGTTTCCCACTTCAGCCTCAACGCCTCTACCATTCAAACAGTTTGTGCAGAAGCCCAAGGAAAGTTAAAAGTTAAAAGGCAAAAGGCAAAAGAAGTAGAAGAACTCAGCGCTCTCTTATGGGATACTTGCCGTTTTCAAGCGCGATCGCGTCTGGATGAATTAGCTCAACCAATGGAAACTAGTGCAACTTGGGATGATTTAGTCTTACCAGAAGCACAACGCCAAGTATTACGTGATATTACTGCCCATGTGCGCCAACGGACAAAAGTCTATGAAAAATGGGGATTTGGCAACAAAGGCGGACGGGGTTTAGGAATTAGTGCCTTATTTGCTGGCGCTAGTGGTACTGGTAAGACAATGGCCGCAGAAGTAATTGCCCATGAATTGCGTTTAGATTTATACCGCATAGATTTAAGTCAGGTGGTGAGTAAGTACATTGGCGAAACCGAGAAGAACTTGCGCCGGGTATTTGATGCAGCCGAAGCAGGCGGCGCAATTTTATTATTTGATGAAGCAGATGCTTTATTTGGTAAACGTAGCGAAGTTAAAGACAGCCACGATCGCCATGCCAACATTGAAGTAGGCTACTTACTGCAACGGATGGAATCTTACCGAGGTTTAGCAATTCTCACCACCAACTTAAAAGCTTCCTTAGATCAGGCATTTTTGCGCCGGATTCGGTTCGTTGTGCAGTTTCCCTTCCCGGATATCACCCAGCGCACCGAGATTTGGCAACGTGTATTTCCCCGTCAAACACCTACTCAAGATTTAGATGCGAGTAAGTTAGCCAAGTTAAATGTATCAGGTGGTAATATTCGCAACATCGCTCTCAATGCCGCCTTTTTAGCAGCCGATACCGGGGATGCGGTAGAGATGAAACATATTTTACAAGCAGCTAAGAGTGAGTACACCAAGCTAGAACGACAGTTAACAGATGCCGAGATTAAAGGTTGGGTTTGACACTGTGAATAGTAGTGGCGATCGCTAACCATTGTTCTCAAGTTAATGCCAAAATTGATACCAGCTATGTCTGGACAACAAACCACTAATTTAAAAGATTGGAGTGTTGAGTAAATGTATACAAGACAATACAAAACAAAAAAGACTTCTACAAATTCTTCTGATACAACAACCTCCAATCAATTCGCACCACGCCGTTTTGTCGTCCAGCCGCAAGCCGAAGAAATAACCAACAACCAAACACCTGATTTACAGACTCAATCAGATAAGAAAAAACAATCTGGCAACAAATTGCGAAATATATCTGTATTTCCTAGCAATGTCACTCAACCCCAGCCACCCCGCATTCAAATGAAGCTCACCATCGGCCAGCCTGGTGACAAATACGAACAAGAAGCAGACAAATTAGCAGCAGATGTAGTGCAGCGAATTAATGAACCTGAAAGCGAAAAAGTTCAGCGTCAAGAAATACCTGGAGATGAAGACGAACTGCAAATGAAATCAATGGTGCAGCGTTCTGTCCTTGATGAGTTTGAAATCAAATCTAAAGCAACGCAAGCAGACGAAGATAACTTTTTTGGACGCGAACAGTCAGTACCAAATAGTGAGATTCCTGAGAAAGAACAAACTGATACACTGATTGATATCCCAGAGAATCTTGTACCGGAAAAGCCAGGAAGCAAGCCTTATTTTGCAATAAAAGGCAAAAGCACTTTTGTTATAGATGCGCCACTAAGCGCACAGACACAGAAAACATTACAACAACCCGCCAAACCTAAATGGGATGGCTATAAGTATAAAAATCTTCTCAATCTTGGTGAAAAATATCAGGATGAACGTTTGGTTAATGACAAGGAAGATGCAGAATTATTTGGATATGATAAGCCAAATTATCGACCTTCTGGGCCATCCGTAGACTGGGCTGATGAACAGTATGTTAAACATATTCAGGATACTGAACTTCAGCAGTACGAAATTACTACTCAAAAGAATGATCAAGATGAAACCATATTCTACTGGCAAGGTCAACCATTTGACACCAGCGAAATGAAAAATCTAGAGTTCTCTGGGGCTGGAGAGCGAGCCATTTTTGTTATGACAGCTGACGGCAAAATATATGTAGCTGATGCAGTTGCTGAGGCTGAAAAAGGAGCAGATAAGCAATCACCAGAAGCTGAACAATATGATCGTTTCCATCACTCTAGCTTTTTGCGTGGAGCGCCTGTAGCTGCTGCTGGGGAACTGCTTTTCACGAATGGTATACTTCAAGGAGTGACTAACCAAAGTGGACACTACCGACCAGGTGTAATTCATACCTTACAGGTTTTGCAAGAATTTCAAGAGCGAGGAGTGAAATTGGATCAGGTAATGGTTCAGTTTTTGGTTCAATGTCCTCAAGACTATCCTCAAGGTAATGACAAAATTCTCAAAGGCGATTTGATAACAATTGAAGTCATGGCTGATGTTGCTTTATCGACCAAAGCTAATACAGCAGAAAGTTTATATAGCAAATTGGAAGAATCAAAAGCGGAGTTTGGTCTAGAAAAAGCATAAAAAGTCGTCGCTGTGTCGCTTTTACTGAAGAAAAGCGATCGCCATCTATGTAAACAATAGTATTGATTGTGGCGATCGCTATTAATCTTCAGTAAGATAGTGCCAAAATTTTACAATACCTCTGTCGCAAAAATACGGTATCTGTGATGCTGGCACAAAAATCTCTGGAGAAGAAAAATGTATAAGCGACAACATAGAACAGGTAAAGCATCGGCAAATCAATCTGACACACCAGTAAATCAATTTGCGCCTCGTCCTTTTGTTGTCCCAACTGAAGCCGAAGATACCATCCAAACACCTGATTTACAGGCTCAACAAGTCAGAAATAATACATTACTCCCTAGTCACAATTTCGCCAACATTCCCATTTTTCCGCCTGGTTATCAACCACCACCGCCGCCACGAATTCAGATGAAACTTGCTATTAGTGAAGCAGGAGATGAATATGAGCAAGAAACTAACGCTGTAGTCAAAGCTATACAGCGAGTTCATCCACCTATTATTGGAAATATCCAGCATAGCCAGACTCAAATTCTCAACCGAGACATTGACCCTTCCCAAGTCAAAGATGGGACAACGCCAATTAATCCCCAAGATATTAATTTAGAGAAAATTGGACATGGCTTGATTTATGATGACGTTTTAACAGACCAAGATAAAGAATGGTTGAGAGAGCAAGGATTTAAAGAACAATGGTTTCCTGATGGCAATGTTGTTAATGCTGGTAGTGGTTTGAATTATGGATTATTATTACCGACAGAAGCAGGAGTAACAGCCGGAAAACATCCTGTATTGGCATTTCGTGGAACCAGTGATTTAGCAACAGCATGGCAAGATTTAGATATTAACTCTCCTGGACATGGTGGTATTCAAAATCTGCTCAAAGAAGTCCCTACTGGCTACATCGGTAATATTGTTTCCCAATCAGGAAAATTGGATGTTACAGGCCACAGTTTAGGCGGCGCATTAGCGCAGCATTTTGTCGGTACTCATCCTGATTTAGTGAGACGACTGGTAACATTTCAATCGGCTGCGCCTAATGCCAAACAATATCACAAAAATATTAATTCTCTCTCAGAAGAAGAAAGACCAGAGGTAGTTCATCATATTGCTAAAGGCGATATTGTCGATTTAGCCGGAGGAGAACATCTTAAAGGAACCTTTTTTGAACATGATCTGGAAACTTCAGGATTAGCAAATGTTTCTACACTCGCCAGAATTAAACAAGCACACACATCTCAACTATTAAATACTGAAGATATTATCGGAGAAGCAGGTCATGGGAATCATACTCAAGATATCACCATGACCGAAAATGCTACTCGTCCTTATACTAAATCTCGATTAGTCGAAGCCGGACGGATGATGGCATTAAATAAAGGTACAGCTATTGCTGGCGGTTTGTTAGTTGGTGCGGCTGGATTAGCAGGAACAGCAATAGAAGTTCCCACTAGATTAGCTTACAAAGGTTTGACCAAAGCCGGAAGTGCGATCGCTAGTGGTGCGTCAATAGCCGGAAGTGCGATCGCTTCTGGTGCGTCAAGTCTTTATGAAAATGTCACCAATTACTTCTCTGGAAACAAGGAAGAATAAAATATTTAACCTAAGATTTTTCTATGAATGACCCAGTTATATTTGAGCGTCATTTCAGTGACAAACTTGGAATATCCTTAGAAATTCCTCAGACTTGGCAAAAAATTGAAAAGCAATATTTAGATGAGCAAACAGAGGGATATTTTTATCCTGCACAATTGGTACATAACCCACAAATTTTTATTAAAAAAATTGTTGTTCCCGATGCAGAACAACATGAACAAAATTTTGTAGAACTTGCAGATGAATTAATGCAATTACCATTACAAAAATTACAACCAGAAGAATTTGAAATAATTACTCAAACACAGACAAAAGTTGATAACTATCCAGCTATATTAGATATTTTTGTTTTTCAATCTCCTGATGTTGAACTGCCCATTACACAATATCAAGTGTGTTGGCAAAATCATCAAACTGTCTATGGATTAATTGCAATGGTAGAGTCAACCGAAGAATTGCAATATTTACCGATTTTTGCAGCAGTCGCAGGTTCAATTCATTGTGAACAATGATATCAATTATGGCGATCGCTATTTATCTTCAGTAAGATAGTGCCAAATTTTTACAATACCTCTGCCGCAAAACTACGGCAGGTTTTTTGCTGGCACAAAAATATCTGAGGGAGACAAATGTATAAGCGACAACACAGAACAGGGAAAACTCCGGCAAATCACTCTGATGTACCAGCAAATCAATTTGCACCTCGTCGCTTTGTCAGCCAGCCGCAAACCGAAGAACCAGAACAATCACCCGATTTACAAGCTAAATCAACCAGCACAGAAACATCTGGTAACAACTTCGCCAATATCCCAATTTTTCCCCCTGGTTATCAACCGCCACCACCACCAAGAATCCAGATGAAACTTACCATTGGGGAACCTGGGGATAAATATGAGCAAGAAGCTGACAGACTAGCAGCGGATGTTGTACAAAGAATCAATTCTCCAGAAACTCCACCAGTACAGCCACAGCCAAAACCAGAAGAAGAACTGAGAAAAAAATCTCTAATACAACGTCTATCAGATGCAGACGAAACTAGTGCAACACCAGATTTAGAATCCTCTATCCAACGAATGCAGGGTAGTGGACAGACTCTTGCAGAGACGATTAAAGCACCAATGGAACAAGCATTTGGGGCTGATTTTAGTGGTGTGAAAATTCATACAGATGCTCAGTCTGACCAGATGAATCAATCAATTCAGGCCAAAGCATTTACAACAGGACAAGATATTTTCTTTCGTCAAGGAAACTATGATCCTGGAAGTAGAGGTGGACAGGAATTAATTGCCCATGAATTGACTCATGTAGTGCAACAAACTGGTTCAGGAAAAATCCAAAAATCAGAAGATAGAGAAATTGTATCTATTGGTAGAGCCGAAAAGCAAATTCAAAGACTTGAGGATAATGCAGCAAATGAAGTTTTAAAAACATATAAAATGAGGCAGAATTTCGTCAAAAAAGCTCTTGAAAGGACGGCAATAGTTCAAGGATATCAAGATTATGATGACTATAAAAATAAATTAACACTAGAACAGTTTAAAGCAGACTGTGAAATAGCTGCCAAGGCGGAAAATGCTTTGAATAATAAGGATAAAAATGTAATGGCTAATGATATAATTGTGCCTCAAAGCTATTATCACGTTACAGAAAGCTTCAATCAAATTAATGGGTTAGTAACAACAGGAGCCGCAACTTGTACTGGCTTGGCGATGTCTGCTAGTAACGCGGATGGCAAAACTATCTATGCTCTCACACACATAGATGCAGACAATGACATTGAGGGTGTGATCGATGGCATGATTAAGGATATGAATACTCAAATTAACGGTATTAATGGTGGAATTAATGCTTATATAGCTTCTGGGGGAGTTAAGCCAGATGGTCAATTAGAACATACCCCAAAAATTGTGGTTGACTATCTCAAAAAACAAAAAGTAGCTATTAAGTTTGCCAGTGGACTACAGCAGATCAGAATTGGCGGTAATTCTCAGCAAAATGATCTTGTCAGAGTTAGCGAAAGTGTTAGTGTAATTCATAATGACAAGGGAAATAAAAATGTAGATGGACTCATTCAACAAGTTACTGCTTTGCCAAAGATGAAGGGTGGTCATGCTTGGGAAGAGCTAAAAGAAAATCAAGAGTATGAAAGTGGTAAACACGATCCGATGGAAGAATCAATCAAGCAAGTTCTTGAGAGAGCATTACAGTTGGCTGGAGAGGTAAACAATGATGAAACTCAGCAAGAAAAATTCCAAACTCTGAAAAATGCAGTAAAGAACGAAAAAGATTGGTATGGCAAATATGTTTTTGGCAGAAAACTGTTGATATGGGCTGGTAATGAGAATTAATGAAGCGTACAGAGTCATTTGCGATCGCACCCATACTCAAGAAAATTAACTTAGATTTATCCGTAGAGCATATTTTTGCTCGGCTGAAGATAACAAAAAATATGCTCTACGCTATTCTAGAACCTAACCTCTAAACAGAATTTCGTTGCGACTAGTAGCGCCTAGTTCGGGTAAAGAGTTAGCGGGTGAATGGGGTGTAATAGCAGTGGGAACTGCGGGAGTTACTTCTAATTGTTTAACCAGATTTTGCAGTAACTTATCTTGTTCTAAACGGTAATTAGATACGAAGGGGCCACGGTTGAGGATAGCAAACCAAACCAAACCGCGATCGCGTGTAGGCATGACACCAGCTAAAGAACTTACATCGCGGAGAGTACCAGTTTTAATCACAGTACCCACTGGTATATGTCTGCTGTGTACTGTTCCTCGATGATCAAATCCCGACATAGGAAATAAATCTGCCAAATTCAGGTCATATCCTGCTGCTTGCTGTTGAATGGCCATTAACATTGCACAAACAGCCCTGGGAGAAATCCGATTTTCAGGGCCGAGTCCAGAACCATTGATTAATTGAATTTCTGACTCAGGAACTCTCGCCAGATAGGCCGCAGTTGATTGTACTACACTTGCTCCCCCCACAGATTCTGCCAGCATCTCGGCCATTTCGTTATTGCTGTAAACGTTCATTTCTTTGAGCAATTGACGCAAAGGCAAAGATTTGTGACGCACTAGCAAAGTTTGTTGCGGTGGTTGGGCGGCAACTTTAACAGCCCCTGTAATCACAACTTCTGGTTTAGGTGTGCCTTTGGGCATGATGGAGTAGATATAATTCGCTGGACGAGTCCAAGTTTTATAATTCAGCGCTTGCTTGACCATTTGACCAGCTAGTAGGGGATGGCGCTGGAAATTCATGGCAAAATTGCCTGAAATGAGCAAATTCCCCTTGACTTGCTTAATGCCCATTTTATTGAGTGTATTGCCAAGGGCGATCGCTTCTTCCCACACAAACATCGGGTCGCCACCACCAGCAATTACCAAATCACCTTGCAATACACCATTAACCACAGGCCCCGTAGTCCCAATCAAAGTTTCAAATTGGTGATCTGGCCCCCAAGTTTTCAAAGATACCAAAGAAGTTGCAATCTTAGTTAAAGAAGCCGCCGGCAAAGGTGTTGTACCTTCATGATTAGCCATGAGTATTGGCCCCGACTGTAACCAAATTCCCTGGCTTTCGGCTAAATTTTGGGCAACTAACTTAGATTTAATTAGTGCTTGTAAGTATTGTTGGACTGTATTCACCCCAGTATGATTGGGATCAGAAGCCAGAACTAAGCCAGGATTTACTTGCCCAGCCAATGCCTCTAAAGCATCAGAAGGCTTGATTTCTACTCCAGCCATTTCTAGCCACAGAGACACCAAACCTGAACTCAATAATTCCAGCATTTCTTACTCCCCAAGTTCTACGATGTGATTTGTGATTTACTGTGCTAATATACAGGCTTTTTTATGCTCATCAGCATTGGGTAATCATAACTGGTCTATTCCTAATCGGGTAGTAGGTAGAATAAATTTCTATTTGTTATTTATTTGACTTGACAATTCCTACCACCTTTATATGAATAAACTACATCTTTTTTGTTTCACGCAGAGGCGCAGAGGCACATAGAAGAGTATAGGAGTTTGGTTTTAATCAACGCAAACTTCTAGAATTCATTGTTTTGATTTTTCTCTAGATGGCAAACACTAATATTTATAGCAATGCTTTAATAATTTAGACTCAAATATTTCAAAATTAGTTATAAAATATTTTGCTTTTCTGATAGAGTTTTTCGCAGTTTTATTTGGGGAATTACAGCACTTTGTCTAACGGTTTGGTAC